>JANOUF010000314.1:0-10636 GCA_031416685.1 Bdellovibrionales bacterium | reverse complement strand
TCGCCCGCTTTCCATTAACCATGGCGATCTTGCGGCTGCCTTCCAAAGTCATCGCAACATCGAAGCTCAAATCTTTTCTCTGGAACACGCCCTGAATTTGCGAAACAGAAGTCTCTTTTCGAATGAGACTGGAGGTTTGGACCGGGCGAAATGAAACTCCACGGCTCATAATGTGAACCGCTTCGATCAAGTTTGTTTTACCTTGTCCATTATCACCAAAAAAAAAGTTCACTCGATCGCTCAAGTGAACTTTTTCATTTTTAAAATTTCGAAAATCCCGGAGGAAGAGTTCTTTGATGCGCATTAGACCCGATCAAATTCTCGTCGTTATATTTTCAGGTTACATTTTCAGGTCATATCCGCATCGGCATAACCACGCACGTGTAAGAGTTGTCGTTGTGCGGACGAATCAATCCAGGTGAAAGCTGATCGTTGAGTTCGATATCGAGCTCATCGTCATCAAAGCTGTTGAGAACATCGAGAATGTAACGAGCGTTGAACCCGATTTTCATTTCGGCGCCCTTGTAACGAACTTCGATTTCTTCTTTTGCATCTCCCAACTCGGGATTGTTCGAAGAGATTTCGAGTTTTCCTGGAGTTAAAGAAAAAGTAACGCCTTTGTATTTCTGATTTGAAACCAAAGACACGCGCTTAAGCGAAGCTAAAAGAACTTCGCGCTTCACGTGCGCATGGCGCGAGAGATTTTGTGGAATAAGCTGTTGGTAATTTGGATATTTACCTTCGATCAGTCGAACCATAAGCACGGTCGATTTGTGACGAACGATCAGCTGTGAACCTTCGATCGCCATATCGAAATTTCCAGTTACCGTATCGAGAAGCTTTCGAATTTCAGTTAGACCTTTGCGAGGAATAATCACGCCACCAGTAGGAATTGAACTAACCGCGGTACTTTCCGATTTACGATCGACAAGACTTAGCCTATGGCCGTCTGTTGCGACCATTCGGTAAGTGCCAGCGCCTTCGCCACTTTTTTCGAAGTAAACTCCGTTTAAGTGATAACGAGTTTCGTCGTTAGAAACCGAGTAAATTGTTTTCTCGATCATATCAGCGAGAACACTCGCATCGATTTTCATGAAGTCTTGTGTCGAGTACGTAGGAAAAACGGGATATTCTTCAGCACTGATGCCGACGATGTTAAAAACCGAACGATTTTGTTTTATCTCAAGCCAGTTGTTTTCTTTTTTCGTTAATTGAACTGGTCCGTCAGCTAACTCTTTGATGATATCAAAAAGATTTTTTGCGCTCACAGCAACTTTTCCGGCTTGGCCACGAGCAACGGGAACCTCGTCGGTGAGAGAAACTTCTAAATCGGTTGCGAAAACTTTTAACTGCTTTCCGTTCGTTTCAAGAAGAACGTTCACCAAGATTGGCATCGTATTTCTTTTTTCGACAATGTTCTGAGTTTTGCCGAGAAGAGAAATTAAATCCTTCTTTTCTACTTCAACCATCATGACGGATATTTCCTTTA
This sequence comes from Bdellovibrionales bacterium, assembly GCA_031416685.1. Taxonomy (GTDB): domain Bacteria; phylum Bdellovibrionota; class Bdellovibrionia; order Bdellovibrionales; family JAMPXM01; genus JANOUF01. The sequence goes on along the minus strand of JANOUF010000314.1, from coordinate 9,147 downwards.
AATGCTCGGGCACCTTCGAGTGCCCTCTTTTCCTTAAATTTTTCTGTTCTCTCTATAAGCTTATTTATATAATTAAATACTAGTAGTAACAGTAGGGGCGTTAGTAACTCGTTTAACTATCTAAGTGGCCGGAATACTTCTTAAAACACTGTGGATATCTGCCATAACCTTCGCTGTCTGTCCAACCCCGAAAATGTGGGCAATTCGTATCCCCAAAATTACCAACACTCTTATCCACAGGCTTTCGCACAGTCCACATTTCACACCCCTGTGATATTGTGGATTCGGCCCTGTAACTCGTCGATATCCTTCTTTAAATCAGAGTCTTTTTGCATCTGAGTTTCGACCCGCTTGATCGCATTGATCACAGTCGTGTGATCCTTGCCACCGAACGCACGGCCGATCTCAACGAGAGACTTATCTAAATATTTTTTGATTAAGTACATCGCCACCTGGCGCGCAATAACGAGTGGCTGCGAGCGATTCTTCGACTTTAAATCAATCGGACGTACTTTGTAGTGATCTGCCACTAGGCGCTGCACGTCTTCGATAGCTAACGTCGCTGTGTCGTCGTGGCAGGCGAGTACGCGTTTTGCGAGCTCAAGGTTGCATTCTAAGCCCTGAAGCTCAGAGAACATCTTTACTTTCGTTAAGTTACCTTCGAGTTCACGGATCGAGCGTTTCGAAATGCGAGCGATATAACTAATCACTTCGTCGCAAATCCGAAGATCTCGCTGCTCAGCTTTATAGCGAAGAATTGCAACGCGAGTTTCAATATCAGGCATTTGAATGTCGGTGATTAAGCCCCACTCGAGCCGAGTGCGGATCCGATCCTCTAAGCCTTTGATGTCTTTAGGCATACGGTCAGATGCGACGACAACCTGGCGACCCTTTTCGAAGAAGTCATTTAAGGTATGGAAGAACTCCTCTTGAACCGCTTCGCCGCGACCTAATATATGGATGTCATCCATTAATAGAACGTCGCAACGCTCGCGATAACGAAGACGGAACTTATCCATTTCGTTTCGACGAATGCTCGAGATGCACTCATTCAGAAAACGTTCCGCAGACAAATAATTGATGCGGTAATTCGGATGCATTTGGCGAATCTGATTTCCAACAGCATTTAATAAGTGGGTTTTACCCATGCCCGTTGGCCCGTGAATGAACAGCGGATTATAGTTATCCGTGCCTGGGTGCTCAGCTACGCGAAAGCACGCTGCGTGCGCGAATTCGTTATTGCGGCCGACTACAAACGTTGAAAACGTATATTCCGAATCGAGGTAATCGCGTTTTGTAGGCGTAGAATCACCACTCGAAACCATAGGTTTTGAGTCGGCAGGCATATCCTTTAAGACCATCGCCTGCTGTAAAGCGCCCGGATTCTCAGGCTCAACCTGAAGATTCTGCCCGGTTACGATCAAATCGATCTCAAACGGACCGGCGTAAACAGTGCCGATTTCAGTGCAAATACGATCGAGTAAGTTCTCAGAGATCCAATACTTATGGAGCTCGGTCGGCACACCCAGGTGAAAACGGCGACCCGAATTAAGGTCGTCGCAGCCCACTAGTTCGGTCGGCTCAAACCAAGTCTGCAATAGCTTGTTTTCAGAGTTCTTTGACTTGAGGTTCGTCTTAACGGAATTCCAAAACTCATGCGTAGCTACGTCCATTGATGCTTCCCATAGGCTAGAAGTGTACAAAGTTGGTTCGATGGATGCTGATGCTAGATGAAGTTCTGTCGTCGAGTGACAAGGTTCATAGCAGGGCTATTTGTAACTTTCAACAACTTGACGGAATTGCACGGTTGTGATTTTTTAGACCGCCTAGTTTGTACTCAATATAATTTGTCTGTAGACGTAACAATTGTCGTAATGCAGTCGTAATCGCAGAGGTAAGTAATGAAACGCACATATCAACCAAGCAAGCGCCGCCGCAAGTCAACCCACGGATTTCGCGTGCGAATGGAAACAAAAGACGGCCAACAAGTCGTTAACCGTCGTCGTGCCAAAGGACGTAAGCGCCTGACGGTCGGCGTAGGTGGAAAGTAAAAAACTTTCCGTCCTCAAAAATCGCAGTGACTTCCTGAAAATTACAAAAGCAGGGCTCAAAGTTCGAACTGGTGATTGGCTTATCTTAGCCTACAGACCAAATGAACTTGGGATTGTTCGTTGCGGTTGGACGATTCCGAGAAAAGTCGGCAATGCGGTTATCCGCAATAAACTTAAACGTTGGAGCCGCGTATTTTTTCGCGATCTTCTCTCGAGCGACAGCGCCGCCGGCGCGATCAACGTCGACATCAACCTCGTCTTCCTAAAATCGGAAGGCGACTTTTATAAGAAGCTGGATTATGAACGGTTCGCAAAGCAACTCGACAAAGCTTGGACGCAGCTGCGAAAGCGCGTTTAGACATTCGTTGATGTTGTTGGTTGGAATTTACAGAACAGTCGGCACACCTTTGTTAGGTGGCAGCTGTCGATTCGAACCGAGCTGTTCTGAATACGCAGTCGATGCGCTGGACGCCCACAAGCCGGCGCATGCAACTTGGTTGATTATCAAGCGCATTGGAAAGTGCCGACCATTCGGGCCACACGGGTTCGATCCGGTGCCATCACTAGAAGAAACGACCAGAACATCGCTGGAGAACGTGAAGTAAATGACAGGTCCGAACAACAACAAGTCCTTCCTCGATAAAAACACCATAGTCGCCATCGCCGTATCGATGATCTTCTTCGTTGCTTGGACGACATATATAAAGAGTAAATATCCTGATGCAGATAAGCCGCTCGCTACAACTCAAGCAAAAGAAAATGCGGATGCGCATGCAAAAGATAAAGCTGCGACTCCAATTGGGGATCAGGCCGCTGCCCCAGTAGATGCTGCTGCAAAGCCGGCCGCAGCTGCTGAAGCTGCGCCACAAGCTGAGCAAAACGAAACTTTCGTAAACTACAGCTCGCCGCAACTTGGCTTTGAAATTACCTCTCTCGGAATGGGCCTAAAAAATATTGACCTTCGCGCTTACAAATCGCGCGACGAGAAGCCGATCACACTCGGCAACGTAAGTTCGCTTTATTCATTTGCAACTTACCTAGCTTTGAACAGCCAACCCCTTCATTTCAAAATTGAGAGCGCTGGCGAAAATGTTTTCAAAGGGGTTGCTCAAGTTGGCGCAATGATTGTCGAGAAGACTCTAACGATTGATCCAAGCCGCTACCTAATCACGAGTGACGTAAAGGTAACTGGCGCTGGCAGCGACTTTAAGGGTTTGGCGACCTATATTAGTGACAAACTTTTCGATGAGCCGCCTTCGACGAGTATCTTTAGCGGTATCGCTGAGGGTCAGGATCTTTACTACCTACACGAGGCTGAAGAGAGTCATAACGTACTGACCAAAAAAGACGGCGCGAGTATCGCATCAAGAAACGTTGAAGTCGCGGCACTTAGCTCACACTATTTTGCTCTTGCGCTTGTGAACACCGGCGAGATTTTGCCAAGACTAGAATCTCAGATCGCGGCAAACGCAGAGACTGCAGCGGCACGCTTAGTTCATGAGCCTGTTAATCCAAGCTCTGAGTTTAAGACGAGCTTTAAAGCATTTGCTGGGCCAAAGCAGCTTAGCATTCTCGAGGGAATTGATCCGCGCTTAGGCGACGTCATTCATTACGGAATTTTTGCGTGGATTGCTAAGCCACTCCTTAAGCTTCTAAAAATTCTCTATGGGCTTTTTGCAAACTGGGGCTGGGCGATTGTTGGGCTTACGATCCTCGTTCGCATCATCGTCATGCCGTTTAACATCTATTCATTCAAATCAATGAAGGTGATGCAAAAGCTTCAGCCGGAAATGCAGAGGATTCGCGAGAAATATAAGAGCGACCCGCAAACGATGAATCGCGAAGTCATGGATCTAATGAAGCGAAACAAGGCAAACCCGCTCGGCGGCTGTTTACCGATGCTTTTGCAGCTTCCCGTATTCATTGCGCTCTACTCGGTTCTTGGTCAATCGGTTGAGCTCTATCGCGCGCCATTTACTCTTTGGATTAGTGATTTGAGCGTAAAGGACCATTTCTACGTTTTGCCGGTTTTGATGGGCATAACGATGTACATTCAACAAAAGATTACGCCGGCACCGAACATGGATCCGGCACAACAGAAGGTTCTGCAATTCATGCCGATCCTTTTTACATTTTTCATGATCGGCTTACCAAGTGGACTGACACTCTATATCTTCGTCAGCACGCTCTTTGGGATCACCCAACAATATTACTTTATGAGAGAGAAAAACCCTGACGCGAAAATTTCGCAGGTTCAAGCCTAGGAGGCATCATCATGACAGGTTTCTTTAGCAAGCTCTTCGGAGCAAAAAAGACCACAGCCGGAAAAGCATCTTCAACGACAGGTCTCGTTGAAGAGATTATGGACGGTCTTATTTCACGTGGCGAGTTTCATCTCGACTACACTGTCCGCACAGACGGCAGTACAGACATGGAGGAGATTACGGTCGAACTCAGCGGCACCGACGAAGTGCTACTGACTGAAAAAGAAGGTGCGCTTCTTGATTCGTTTCAACTCTTCATTAAGCGCGTTGTTCAGCATCAGATGCCAGAGGCGCGTGTAAACGTAAGCTTCGATTGCAACGGCTTCCGTGAAGACTCAAATCGTGAGTTGGTTGAGCTCGCAGAAAAACTTCGCGACAAGTGCATTGAGCAAGGTCGTTCGGTTTATCTTCGCGCGCTTCCGCCAAAAGATCGCAAAGTTGTTCACCAACACCTGGCGACTGACGAACGCGTTCGCAGCCGCTCTGTAGGTGATGGTCTCTACAAGAAGATCAAAATCTATCCAGCAAAAGCCGGCGCGCGCGACAATGCCCGCACCGACGACCGCAATGACGAAGAGTTTGCCACTACTTAATTACGAAGATAATTCGACGATTTGTGCGCTGTCGACTCCACCCGGAGTCGGCGGTATCGCCGTTATTCGCGTAAGCGGGCCTGACGCTTACAGTTTCACTCGTGGGCTCTGCCCGTTTCTTCCAGAAAAACCAGAAAGCCATCGAGTCTACTTCGGCACTGCCAAGGAGCTCGTCTCCAAAGCCCAAGTCGATGAAGTTGTCGTGACGTGCTTTGCGCATGGCCACTCCTTTACGGGAGAGGAAACCGCAGAGATTAGCTGTCATGGTGGCGGGGTTCCGACATCTTCTATTTTGCGAGAACTCGTGGCCGCTGGCTGCCAGATGGCAAGGCCTGGTGAATTCACATTCCGCGCCTTCATGAATGGCCGACTTGATCTCGTTCAGGCCGAAGGTGTTTTGGGACTTATTGAAAGTCAGAGTAAACAAGCCGCTCGAGTTGCCTTAAGGCAACTGAAGGGCCGCCTTTCAGAAGAGCTTGCGGCGATCGAAGATGGTCTAGTTTGGATACTTGCGCAGCTTGAAGCGAGCATTGATTTTTCAGCGGAAGGAATCGAAGTTATCCCGTCAAAGGTTCTCATCGACCGCGCTCAAAAACTTGAATCGACCATCGATAGACTTCTAAAAAGTTACAATCAGGGCCGTCTTTTGACGGAAGGTTTAACGGTCGCATTGGTCGGTCGACCGAACGTTGGGAAGTCATCTTTACTCAACAGTCTAGTTGGCGAAGACCGAGCGATCGTCACTGCGCAACCGGGAACAACTCGCGACTTAGTTGAGGGTCGAGTTGCTTTCAGTGGTGTTCCGGTTACGTTTATCGACACCGCCGGGCTTCGCGAAACGCACGACGAAGTCGAGAAAATCGGGATCGAACGCACTAAAAAAACTCTCGAAAATGCCGACCTTGTTCTTAATGTTTTGGACGTCACTCGCCCCTTTTTCCCAGATGAAATTGCCGATCTAAAAGGGATTTCAGCATGGGACCGACACGGAGTGGTTTTCAATAAGCTAGATGCTGATCCCAATGGTGCTCTGACAGACATCTGTTTAGAAGAACTTCAGAGGAATGAGATAGTTATCCCCTCAAAAAATATCTTCAGTTTAAGCGCGAAGACTCGCTTAGGGATGAAATCTCTCGAGGACTACGTCGCTTCTCGAGTGCAAAACGACGCTTCAGAAACAGCAGCGGTCATTACCCAAGCAAGGCACTTCGAGCTTCTGCAAAAAATACAGTCTTGTGTGCTCCGGGCGGTTCAGTTAATCACCAAGGACGAAAGCGCTGAGTTTATCGCCTTCGAACTCCAAGATGCGATTCGAGCTATTCATGAGCTCCTCGGCAAAGAGTTCCACGAACAGGTGATCGACCGGATCTTCAAAGAATTTTGCCTCGGGAAGTAAGGAAAAATGCCGAAGAATTTTGATGTGATCATTATTGGCGCGGGCCACGCCGGCATCGAGGCTTGTTTAGCAAGCGCTCGATCAGGCATGCGTACGCTCATGGTTACAACGAATTTGGATCGCATCGGTTACATGAGCTGCAACCCTTCCATCGGTGGTCTTGCGAAAGGCCACATGGTTCGCGAAGTCGATGTTCTCGGCGGCGAGATGGGTCGCGCGGCCGACCTCACCTGCATTCAATTCAAGAGACTCAATTCAAAAAAAGGTCCAGCTGTTCGCGGCTCTCGCGCCCAGTGCGATAAAGATTTGTACTCTGGGCACATGAACAAAACTCTCTTCACGACGCCGAACCTCACGGTTTTGCAAGGCGAAGTGAAGCAGCTTTTGCTCGAGGGCAATGTTTGCGTTGGGGTGCGGCTCGAAGACGGCTCTTCCATTCATGCGACCTCAACAATAGTTACGACCGGAACTTTCATGCGTGGCGTGATGCACATTGGTCTCACGCAAAAAGAAGGCGGCCGAGTTGGCGACAAAGCGACCGTTGGAATTTCTGATCAGCTTGCGAGTTTTGGTTTCAACGTTCGTCGTTTAAAAACCGGCACTCCTCCCCGCCTTCATAAAGACTCGATCGACTGGTCGAAAACTATCGAGCAGCGTGGAGATGAAGTTTTCTATCCGTTTAGTCTTCGAAGTGAGCGCAAGCTCGAGCTTCCGCAAGTCTCTTGCTGGCTAAGCCACACGAACGAACGCACTCACGACGTCATCCGAAACAACTTAGATAAATCTCCGATGTTCGCGGGCGCGATCGAGGGCTCTGGTCCTCGCTACTGCCCGAGCATTGAGGACAAGATCACGCGTTTTGCGGAGAAGACAGGTCATCAGACTTTTCTTGAGCCCGAAGGCTTGAGCACGGATTCAATTTATCTTCAGGGAATTTCGACTTCTCTTCCCGAAGATGTGCAGATGGAATTCCTGCGCACGATCCCTGGTCTTGAGAATGTGAAAATGCTCAAAGCTGGATATGCCGTTGAGTACGACTTCATCGAACCAACTCAGATAAAACATTCTCTCGAAACTCGCGCGATTGATGGATTGTTCTTAGCAGGACAAATCAACGGAACGAGTGGTTACGAAGAGGCTGCGGCTCAAGGTTTTATTGCTGGCGTAAATGCGGTTCGCAAAGCTCGCGGAGAAGACGCTTTCATTCTTGGACGCGATCAAGCCTACATTGGCGTATTGATTGATGACCTGGTGACCAAGGGAACTCTCGAGCCATATCGCATGTTCACGTCGCGTGCGGAACACCGCATGATGCTTCGAGAAGACAACACGCTTGAGCGTTTGATTGAGCGCTCACGAGAACTGTCTCTTATGAGTAAAGATGAGTTTTCTCGAATTGATCTCGTGAAAGAAAAGCGCGCGACTCTTCGAACTTTATTGCGCTCCACTGTCATTGTTCCCAATGCAGCAACTCAAAATAAACTTCAGGAGCTCGGCACCTCTCCATTGCAAAAGCCATCGACTCTTGAGGAGCTACTCCGCCGAACCGAGATCGATTGCTCGATGCTTTCGGCTTTTATTGAGACGGATCTTAATGATCCAAGCGTCACGGATCCTGTTGAAATTGACGTGAAGTACAGCGGGTACATCACGCGGCAGCAGGAGATCATCGATCAGGCAAAAAAGCTCGAGAACCTCAAGATTCCCGCCGATGTAGAGTACCGAGAGGTCAAGGGTCTCTCGCGCGAGGAAATTGAAAAACTGAACCGAATTCGTCCGATCAGCCTTGGGCAAGCCCAACGCATCAGCGGCGTGAATCCGTCAGCCATTCAAGCTCTTCTCGTTCACTTGAAGGGTCGGAGAAAAGTTCGGGAGCTAACGGTTGATACGCGATGATGGCAGCCACAGATCAAACTCTCGGAACCAGCCGCCCGTAAAGTCAGAGGCCGAGCAGGATCAGGAATTGTTTGATTCGAAGATGCGCCAATGGTTCGCCGATCTCGACAACGAAACTCACAAAAAACTCAGTCAGTATTTTTCTGAACTCGTTCGCTTCAATAAAGCGATTAATCTCGTTTCACAAAACACAATGAAGACTGCAGCCTCAGTTCACTTTGCCGATTCCATCATGGCTGGACGCATCGTATTAAAAGCCCTGCATCCCAATCACCCGCTCTATGACATCGGCTCTGGTAACGGGTTTCCGGGCTTAGTGCTTTCGATTGTGGAGCCGGATTTGAAGATCATTTTGGTGGAGCGCGATAGTCGCAAAGGTGAATTTCTGAAAGCTATGGGGAGCAATTTGAAACTGCCGAACCTCTCAGTGGAAGTCGCTGATGTTGAAGATCTGAAGTACGGAAGCCTCGTAAATGTAGTTTCTCGAGGCTTTGCTCCCCTACACAAAGCATTGATTATGACTCGCAAGCAGGTCGCAAAGGGCGGCCGCTACTTCCACCTGAAGTCCGACGGTTGGGCCACTGAAACTGCGGCTGTGCCATCGCAACTCTTCTCCTACTGGACGCCGAGCCTCCTTGGGCAGTACCGCCTTCCAGAAACCTCAAACGACATGGCCGTTGTTCTCACGGAGAAAACTGCTGATTAGTGTTTTAGGGACCATTCGATAAAGTGTCGCCCGAGACAAGTTCTCCAATTTCGGAGCGTACCCGCGAGAAATTGTGAGTGTTTGAAGGCTCGGGTGATGCTTAATCGAATGGTCCCTAAAACGCGAATGAACGGATTGTTCCACGTAGAACAACCGGCCGGGGAGCTTAGGTTTGTTCCACGTGGAACACTAGTTTTTTGGGGGCTCGGGCGGGGGCGGTGGAGGCGGGTTGGGCATTCCG
>JANOUF010000313.1:0-5017 GCA_031416685.1 Bdellovibrionales bacterium | reverse complement strand
GGTCGATCCACCGCCGAATAGAAACATCTGCCCGCACAGCGCAACGACCTATGTCGGTAAAAAATCGTTTCAGTAAACTAAACAAGTAGGCACGGTATACTAAAAACCGAGGGCGGTAATCTTTGATCCCAGACAGTTCCTTGATTTCAGAAATCTTTAAATTAATTGCTTCTATCGCTTGGCCAGCGGTGGTGATGTTTGCATTTATTTTCTTTCGAAATGAAATCAGATCGTTGCTTGGGAGGGTTACAAAAATTCATAATTTCGAATTCAGTCCTGCATCGAACATGGAAAGGGACCTGAAAAAACAAGAAGAGTTGATTTCAGCTGCACCGATGCCAGACTCTTTGTCATTCGTTGTCCAAAACATCTCTGCCGTCGATTTCGCAAACAAAGCGTTCAACGTACTTGAACGCGAGCTCAGAATCACGGTGAACAAGGATCTTGCGATAAGAATCGGAAACAGAAGTTTCGTTTTAGACGGCTATGCCGAACGAGGGCTGAGCAAATACATCTTTGAAGTCAAAATGTTTAAGAGCGAGCGAGTCACTGGAATTGATTTACACCGAGCGATCTCGCAAATTGAAGAATACGGGCAGGCATTGGCTGAATATAACCGAAATGTGAAGTTCAGTGCTGCGATCATTCGCAAGGTACTTATCATTCCAGCAAGTACTCGCGTGGAAGGCAATACGGCCGATATTATCGTCCTTCGATTCGACGCTGAACGGATGATATTTGTGAATTTGGAAGAAGCGTTTCGTTTATTCTAGCAGAATCATCAGCCATGGAGACAATCGTGAAGCATTCACCTGGAACAGTATCGTCTATCCTTTGGCATTTTACCGGAGGTCCTAAGTGGAACAATGAGAAGGGACATCAGGAAAAAAAACCAAAGCCGGAATCGGACGCGCTCAAGGCAGTGACCGCAATTCTGCAGTCGAAACATCTTCGGCTTGGCGGCTATCATGAACTCGTATCGGTGGTCGTACCTAAATACCGCTCATACGATAGGACAATCAAAAAATTTAAAACCGAAAAAAATAAGCGTATCAATATAAATACGGCCCAAGTGTGCTGCCTAGCCGATATCCCATTAATGCATTTGACTTACCATGCCCAGAGATATGGAAAATTTGCGATTGGATTTCATCGTGAAGCGGCGATCCGAGCTGGTTTTAATCCCGTATTTTACACGCTTGAAAATCAAGAAGTGGTTCAAAATTACTATCTTGCTAACGCAAAACTTCAAAGCGTTTATGTTGACGGAATTATCGATGAGCTAAGCTCAACAGCTTCACAGCTGGAAGGTGAGATCGAAGATTTGGAGCATGATGAGGCACCCAGCGTCGATTTTTCATCAATTGAATCGGACTTAGAATGTTTGAGAGACGATGTGGAATCGATTGAAGAATCAATCGGAAATGCGATGGCGTTCATCAAAACTTTTAAGAAAACAGAATTTTCTTCAATCTACTGCGAGCGAGAATGGCGAAGCATCGAGCAATTTGATTTTACGTTTGATGATGTCGCCTTCATCGTACTTCCAAAGGCTGGCGGCTACTACAATGATTTTGTTCGAAACCAAACCAATAAACTCCGCATTCCTGAGACTGTGCCCATAGTTCCATGGGAAGATCTTTTTGAGCATTAAGTGCTAGATAAATGCTGGAACCAATCGCCCGGAGTGAAATGTAATACAAGCATTGCGAAGAACAATACATCACCACTCTAATCCTTCGCACACTGGCCAGAACTAGTCTCAAAATCATCATCACTTAAATCACCAAGCAACTCCAATCATCAACGTCGAACGACCGTTATCAAAAGATCCAAAATCACAACCATCGCCCAACTATCCCTCTCACAATATCTCAACAAATTCTCAAAAATCCTCTCCCGCTCCGGATCCCCAACATCCATCCTCACCATCCGCGAAAACTCAACCGACGCAGTCCCACCCGCCTGAATTTCCAAGTCATCATACGAAAGCTCAGGCTTAAACACCGGCAACACAGCCTTAATCGAACTACTCCCCTCAAACTTCCGATCCCAATACCACCGCTTCGCAAACGGAACTTCCAAATCCCACATACGATCAACAATATCCATCAATCGCGCAGCACAATCCGGAACATCCCCCGCAAGCTCAGTCGTACGACCCTTCTCAAACGACTGATGATAAACAATCACCGACCCACCATCATCCGCAATATCCCGCACAAGACTCTCCGCCACCAACTTCGACGGATCCGTATTCTCATTATGCAAAAACCATTTATGCTCAAGCTCCCCGCCCGGCGCACGCTGGATATGCAACGAATACTGAGTCACCAACTGCTTATACGGCCAAGTGCCATCAAACATCGGCACCGCATAACTCGCAGTTTCGTAATCAAGAAAATACAAAGGATACTTAAGCTCTTTTAAATGATTTTGAATCGCTTTGAGATCGATGTGCGGATCTTGATTACGATAAGAGTTCCACTCAACAATTTGATTCGCTGTGAACTTCAAATCTTTAGCAAGTTTTTCGGGAACGTCTTTAATCTGCTCGATACCTTTATTGAGAAGCTTTTCGGCCTTTGCACCCACGCGGCCTAATGAGTAGACATGCCCCTCACCAATATGACTCCAACAGTGACCCATGAACTCACACGGATACGGAGTGCTGCATTGGGAGCCGATTTCTATTTGTGGGGGTTTGGCTTGGCTAAGATGCGCTTGCGCATTTTTCAGAAGCTTCGGGATGTCTTTCAGTAGTGGTGCGATTTCGTTGTCTATCGCTTCAGTCTTAAACAGTTGGTGTAGATCAAGCGGGCCATTGCGAATGTAATCACTATTTAAAAACATTACGGAGGATTTTCTGATTTTGATTTTGTTGTTAGTGAGTACCCACTTCTGAATGGCAACATCATCATAGTGAGCGTTTTCTTTTACTGACGTTGTCGACTTAACTTCGTTGAAATCCCAAGTCCCATCTTGGTTATTTACTAGGATGTCTACGCGAATTAGTACGTTTTCGTGGATGAATGCAGCCTCAAAAATCGCCGGCGGATTTTGCTTCAGCACTTTCGCCGTCGACTTAATCGCCTCTTCCGGCTGGGTGTAATCTTCCGAAATAAGTACGCCGCCCGGATAAAGCTGCTGCGCAAGCTCACCTACACTTGTTCCTTGATCAAAAATCTGTTGTTGAAAATCACTAACTTCATCGGCGAGGTCTTTTCGATGGCGATAAAGCCAAAGTGCTTTCATGCACTTCTGGGCTTTGCAGTATTGGGATTTGGAGAGGCGGAATTGTTTTGCTGCTGTCATGACCCTACCGGGTCCCAATCCATTCGACTGTTGAATTTCTCTACAATTTTATGAGCATCCATTGCTGCCATTTTCCCTTGGAATCTCTTGCCCCCATGATGCAAAACTCTACATACCAACAATGGGTTTGGCGCAAGCTTGACCTTAAATGCAACATGCTTCTGAAGTTCAGTTATTGACTCGCCATGCTTCTCATAAAAATAAGGCCAAACGGTCCTCCAAGCCTGACTACCGTAGCAAACTACAACATCAGGGCGTAAACCCAATTCACAAAGAAGATCAAGTTCGCTCCTCATTGAATTCTTTGCCTCTTCAAAAACTTCTTTTGCAACTAATCGCTCCTGCTTGCCAACACTTGTCGGTAACCAAATTTTAACGGCGTTGCAGCGATACTGGCTTGAGGTGAAGCCCGAAAATGCTTGGTGGTTGTGGTGTATCCATTGATGAATAGGAAATTTATTTTCTTTTGCCCAGGAACTCCACCAACCGCTTGCCTCTTTTGCGTATGCTGGATTTTCCATTTCAGTAAAATCCTTCTCGGCCGTGTATGCGTTCATCCCGACGTGCATGACCTTAAGGGTGTTTTGATCACAGTAGTTATCTTCAATATAAGGAAGGATAGGAACTTTAGGGCCGGCAACAGGATAACGATCGGCAATTTCTTGGTATAGTTGAGTCGTCTTACCTTTGAGACCGTCGATATCCAAAAAAGTGTCCTCCGTTAAACTAATTAACTTTGTCACAATTTTCCAATTCTTGCCATCTGCGACGCCACGATCACCGGAACCCGATACTCCTGCGCAATCAACTTCAGTTCCTTTTTCAACGAGCTGAGCTCAACCGACCGCGGAAGCGGAACATCCGAAAACCTCATGAGCTGCAAATAATCAACAAACACGACACCAACTTTTTTCTCCAACATCGTTTTGGTCAACGACTCTCGTATGTAATCCGGACTTGGAGCCGCCTCGTCATCAATATCGATAAGAGCTTCATTGTAGCCAGTCTTTTCTAATCGACGAACGTAGTCTCTCTTAGTCATCTCAGCTGAAAAGATTTTTACTCCACCCAATCCCCGACTAGTAAACTCCGACGCAAGCTCACACAAAAAAGCAGTCTTCCCCGTTCCCGGCCTTCCAGCGATAATCGTGAATTCACCAGGATTGAAGTACTGGGGAGCTCTAAACATACTCAACACGCCACCAGCCCGAGCAAAAACCGGAAACACAATCGATGCCGCAACACCTGTAACGAAAGACCGACGATTCATAAGCCACTCTCCTCAGCCTTAAAGATGCCCCAGCCGAGTTGCAGGTCAGGCCACAGCAGGTAAGGCGACTCAAATCATGACGTAGCGAATTTAAGAAGCGGCCCATAATTCTGCTGAGAGTCTGCGATCTTTAATGCTTTCAAGTAGCGATCGCGTTCGGAAGTATCCTTTTGAATTCGCTCGAGGCTCCAAGTAAATGGCTCGTCTTTGTTGAACTGTAAATAAAGGTCAGCTGCCAATCTTGAGAACCGACCATTCCCGTTTGGAAACGGATGAATCAAAACAAGCCTGTGCGAAAATCGAATTGCTATTTCTTGGTTCGAAAACTCTTTCTTCTCGATCCAGTACTTTAGGTCTCCCAATAATGAGCCTAAGTTGTTCTGAATACTTTGCGGGTCCGAACCCACAGGTTGAACTTCCCGCGTTCGAAAC
>JANOUF010000312.1:0-19860 GCA_031416685.1 Bdellovibrionales bacterium | reverse complement strand
GCTTTTCCGCGAATGAAGGTCTGAGCAACGCATACTTGGGACCAAGGAGAGCTAATGCATTCGTTGGGATTAGGTCTGAGTAGGGATTAGTTTCCTTAAGCCAATTCTGGTTTAGTACGATGTCTGCTTGTATCGAATGCTGATACCGGTCATCGATCACCATAAGCTTTCCGCACTTTTCACTTACAGCTTGTTGCCACTTTAGGCCTAACTCATAGTGATCAAGAATGACCAGCGTATCTTGGGTTACGATATTTGACGAAACCTGGATTGCATCCGAGCGTTCGTCACCTGGCTTGATCGAAACGACTTCAAATCCGTGCTGCTCAGTTAGCCGATCGTTGATGGAGCCTTCGTAACTTCGGCACAAGTATTTAACCTTAGCTCCGCGATCACGTAGGAGCTGAGCGAGTGCGAGCGTTCGCATGACGTGTCCAGCGCCGATGAGATTGCTCGAATCCGCGCGGATCAGAATGTTTGCAGGCGTAGCCAAAAAAACTCCTAGGAGACGGAAACGAATGCGGTGAGCGTACGTCCGTAACTACATGCTGCTGCTGCCGTCATGTAATTGAGATAGTTTTCAATCCCGGACCGAAAAAGCATGTTATCGATTGTGATTCTTGTTTTATGGGCGGCTGATCCCAACTTTCTATCTTTCCAGTAATTTGAGTGTTCGTTCACTAAGAAAGATTCAATTGGAAAATCCGCAATCACGCGCTTAATTTTAAAATCTTGGGATAGAAGAGTTTTAGGAAAAGTTTCGCCATTGAAATAATTGAGATGGTCGGGGGGGCTAAACCAGGTTTCCTCAGTTAGCTTTCTGTCGAGAAGGAGTTGATGGAGTGGCGAGTAGTCATTTGGCACAACAATTCGCAATAAGCTTTTTGAATGCAAAAGTTTGCGAATCGACTGCAGAAGTTCAATCGGGTCGATTACATGTTCCAGCACGCTCGCCAAATTAATCATGTCATATTTTCGTTCGCTTTTAATATGCCGCCCAAGGATGTCGTAGATGTTTCCTTTTTCAAAATACGGGAGCAGTTTCGGATTTTGTCTTTGCGCGCCCGCGTCTGAAAAATCACAGGCCGCAACTGACCATTTTTTCTCTAGAAAATAGGCTGGGAAGAAACCTTCACCGCAGCCTACATCAAGTAGGCTACCAGGCTCCTTGCCTCCGTTAGTCTGATAGATCCACTCAGCTGATTTGGCTCGATTATCAAAGTATAAAACTTCGTCGTCTGAATACGTGGACGCATAAGTCGTGCTTGGGAAGTTTTGGTAATACGTTTCGGCATAATAGTGACTCAACTCATCGGGAGTGGGGAGGGGAGATACCTGAATAAAACCGAGAGGGTGAGTCTTTTTTCCAAAGCTTTTCATTGGCGCAGTGTAGGGATCTGCGGATTGAGGCGCAACTTATAATGCAGGGCAATTGCAGCAGTCATAAGTGCGTGCTAAAAATTGGGAGTGTTAATCGGAATTTTGTCTGACATTCATGGAAATCACCTTGCTTGTGAAAGGGTACTGCGAGATGCGAAAGCACTTGGCGTCGATGAGCTGTTCGTTCTCGGCGATTTTGTTGGTTATTACTATAGGCCTGATAAGGTGCTTAGCCTCTTAGATTCGTGGCAAACGACCTTCATAAAGGGAAATCATGAAGTCATGCTAGCACAGGCCGCAAAAGATCCTGCTGTGGCAGAAGCTATTCGAAGCAAATATGGCAGCGGAATTAAAAATGCACTACGGGTTTTGTCGCAGGAGCAAATCTTAATGCTGCAAGATCTTCCCGCTGCGTTGGAACTTGAGCGCGATAGCGTGCGTATAATGCTCTGTCATGGATCGCCATGGGATCCGGATGTTTACATTTATCCCAATTCACCTGAGGAAATTCTAGAAAGAGTTTGTCAGCGTGAATCCGACTTTGTATTTCTGGGGCATTCGCATTATCCGTTCGCGTTTAGCCGCGGAAATACGACAGCGATCAACGTTGGTTCTGTGGGGCAAGCTCGCGACAGAGGTGGTTTCGCAAGCTGGGCAACGCTTGATACGGTTTCGCGTACTTTTACGTTACGACTAACGCCATACGAAACCGACGAACTCATTGCCGAAGTAAAACAAACAGACCCACACCGGAAATACCTTTACGAAGTTCTTGAACGAAACTACGGACAAAAGTGAATCCCTCGATGACTGATTTGAAAATACTTGTGACTGGTTGCGGAGGGGACATAGGCCTTGCGGTCGGTCGGATTTTGCGTCAATTAGGAATTGCAAAACAAATTTGGGGCACCGACACGCATAATGCTCATGCCGGCAGAGCAATTTTCGACGACTGCCAAGTAATAGCTCCTGCATCAAAACCAGAATACCTAAGTGACCTTGAAAAAACTGTTAAACGCCTGAAGCCTGACCTAATTATTCCAGTCGCAGAGCCGGAAATTCGTAGATTACGAGAAGAGCGAATTGAGCGAGAGTTTTCTGGCGCTCGCCTGATAACTGCCAACTCAAAAACTTTGGATGTTGGTTTCGACAAGCTGGCGACGGCAAATTTGTTGGAGTCGCTAGGTCTTCCTTTCCCCTGGACGATACCTGTAGAAAGTGGCGTGCCTAAAAACTTACCGTGCATCGCTAAGGCTAGAACTGGCTCAGGAAGTCGCACGATTGCAGTAATCAAAACAGTCGAGGAACAGCGGCAATACGTTGTTCGCGAAGTTGGAAATTCGATTTGGCAGGAATATCTCACTCCTGACGATCAAGAAATCACGTGCGGTGTGTTTCGAATGCCGGGATGTTCCACCCGTAATATCCAGTTTCGTCGAAAGTTACTAGGCGGCTTAACTTCGTCGGGTGAGGTCATCGTCGACCCTGAGATAGATTTCGTAGTTGAGAAGCTGGCAAGTGCGCTGGAATTACGTGGAAGCATGAATGTGCAACTTAGACGGACAAATCGGGGACCAGTCATATTTGAAATAAACCCGCGGTTTTCCAGCACAGTCATGTTCCGACATAAACTCGGCTTCAAGGATGTGCTTTGGTCAATAGAAGACAGTCTCGAATTGAGTCCCTCTAAGTATTCAGCAGGCTTACCTGGGATGCGTTTTTACCGAGGTTCGGCAGAAATGTTTTTCGATGAAAACCATCGGCCTATTGAATTATCGTCCACGTAAATAACCGGCTTCATTAAAGCTGAAAGCCGGCTTTCTGTGCGTCGTTGTAGAACATCTTCACCGTATCGAGTGAATATTCCTCAAGTGACTTGTTGAAGAGCGCTAGCTTCGCAATAAGATCTGAAGTCGCCGTAATGATATGGCAGCCACACTGGTCGGCTTGATAAATATTTAGGACTTCGCGGGGGCTTGCCCATAAAACTTTACACCCTGGCATATCGGCGTAGAGTTTCACGGTATCTTTCATAACTGGCATTGGATCAACTCCAGTATCTGCAATTCGACCAGCAAATACCGAAACGATAACATCGTCTTTTGGCTTCATGATCTCGTGGAGGCCTTTAATTTGATCCCATGTAAGAATGGCTGTGACATTGAGTTTCAGGCCCGCGTCGAGAAGGCGACGGATCGTGGGGATCGCTGCTTCGCCCTTTGTGTTCGTGATTGGAATCTTAACGTTCACATTTGGAGCCCATTCTTTAATACGTAGCGCCTGGCGCTCCATTTCCTTCCAATCATCGGAGAAGACCTCAAAAGAGACAGGAAGGTCAGTAATGCTCTTTAAAACTTCCTTAGCGAACCCCTCGTAATCCTTAATGCCTGCCTTAGCCATAAGAGTTGGGTTGGTAGTAAAGCCTTTTACCCACCCCTGCTCGTACAAACGGACCATATCGTCGCGATTAGCGCCGTCTGCGTAAACTGCAATACGAAGTTGCTTAAGAACTGAGATATGAGATGCGCTCACGACTGACTCCTGTGCTCGAAATTTCTTGAGGTCCCTATAGAAGCGAAGTGACCCCTTTCAGTCAAGTCCGCCCTGTAGAAACCGGCATTTCCCGAGGCAGTTTTATTGACAACACCAAGGGTTAAAGAGGAAAAGTTACCAATCTAAATGCCAGGGGAAAAATGTCAGGTTCGGAGTACGTAGCGAAGCTATTTGACGTCACTAATCGCGTTGCCGTGGTAACAGGCGCAGGTGGGTTACTTTGCGGTGAAATGGCACGAGGGTACGCCCGCGCGGGCTGTAAGGTCGTCGTCGCTGATCGAGAATTGAAAAAAGCTCAGCAGGTTGTTTCAGAGATCGAGCAACTTGGCGGAACTGCAATTCCGGTCGAACTTGAAGTTACTAACCGAGAGCAATGGGTTCAGGTAACTAAGGAAATTCTGGCTAAGTGGAAGCGAATCGATATCCTGGTCAACGGTGCTGGCATCAATGCACCCACTCCGTTTCTGGAAATTAACGAAGCCGAATTTGATTCTATCCTTGCAGTGCACCTTAAAGGAATGTTGTTCGGATGCCAGCTCGTAGGACAACAAATGCTTTCGCAGGGAAAAGGATCAATTATCAACATTAGCTCGGCATCGTCGGGACCTCCGCTCTCAAAAGCATTTACATATTCCGTCGCAAAAGCTGGCGTGGCGAACTTAACTCAGAACTTGGCTCGTGAGTGGGCAAAGAATGGTGTACGCGTAAATGCAATTCGCCCTGGGTTTTTCCCGACTCAGTGGAGTCGAAAAAACTTTATCACTCCTGAAAGAGAAGCATCGATTTTAGGCCACACGCCCATGGGTCGATATGGTGAGGCAGATGAGTTGGTTGGCGCGATGATTTGGTTAGCTTCTGACGCTGCAGGTTTTGTAACCGGCACTGAGGTCACCGTTGATGGTGGCTTTACGTGCATGACGATTTAGGAATTTAGGAAAAATGAGTAAAACGGCAGTTGTCACAGGTGGAACAAAAGGGATCGGACGCGAAATCGTCGAGCATTTACTGAAACTCGATTATCACGTTGTATATTCTGCGAGGTCACAGCCGCAACAGCCGATTGGTTCTGAGCAGAAATCTAAATTCGTGGCTTGCGATGCACGAATGCGTGACTCCCACTTTCAACTCGCAAAAGCTGCCGTCGATTGGACGGGTAAGCTTGATCTCTATGTCAACAACGCCGGATTTTCTCAGTGGAAAGAGCTTGCCGACATCGACCAAGAGTTTTGGACGATGATGATGGAGACAAACCTCTCATCAACGTTTTGGGGAATGCAGGCCGCCGCTCAAAATTTGCGTCAAGGCGGCGCGATCGTGAATATCTCAAGCTTAGCGGGCCGTCGTGGAAGCGCGAACAATTCGGCCTACTGTGCGGCGAAATTCGGCGTGACAGGACTAACTCAAGCACTAGCCAAGGAACTTGGACCAAAAGGTATTCGCGTAAACGCAGTTTGCCCTGTTTACATTTTAACTGAATCGCTTGAGCAGAGTTTAAGCGAGCCGGTCGCTCCTGCGGGCGGAAAAGACGTTCCGGCCTACCTAAAGGATTTTGCAAATTCTCAAGCGGCACTTATGCGACTTCCGACTGGAAAAGAAGTCGCGCGCGCAGTTGCATTTCTCGCGTCAGATGAAGCATCTGCAATTACAGGTCAAAGTTTGAATGTGGATTGTGGAGTAATGCCAGTATGATTAAAGCCGCGATTATCGGTTACGGATATATGGGAGAGATTCGCCGTAGAGTTATCGACGAACATCCTGACGTAGAGCTTACTCTAATTTGCGAGACAGAAGGCGCTCGTCTTAAAAACGAAACTAAAGTTAAAACCACTCAAAGCTATTCGGACGTGATCGAGAGTGACGCGCAGTTGGTATTCATCTGTACGCCTAACCATTTGATTCCGGAACTGGCAGTTGAATGCATGAAGCGTGGCAAACATGTTTTTTGCGAAAAACCACCGGGCCGTTCATTGGCAGATATTCAAAAAATCAAAGCTCAAGAAGAAAAATCTCCTGGCGTGAAACTGATGTTTGGTTTTAACCATCGCTATCATCCGGGAGTTTTAAAAGCTAAGGCAATGATCGACAGCGGCCGGTTCGGTCGCCTACTTTGGTTGCGCGGAGTTTACGGTAAGTCTGGCGGAAAAAATTATGTGAAGTCATGGAGAAACCAGAAGGAGATCGCCGGCGGCGGAATTCTTCTCGATCAAGGTATTCACATGCTCGACCTATTTAACTTTTATGCTGGCGGATTCACGGACGTGAAAGCTGTAGTCGGCAATGTTTATTGGCCAGTTGAGGTCGAAGATAATGCTTTCGTGATTCTGAGGAATAAAGAGGGGCAGCACGCAAGTCTGCATTCGTCGGCTACACTGTGGAAGCATAAGTTTGCGATTGAGATGGGCCTAGAGAACGGCTATTTGCGTATCGAAGGTCTGCTTTCAAAAACGGGAAGCTATGGCCGCGAGACGTTAAAAATTGGTCGTCGCCAGTTTGAAGATGAAACGGAAGCAGTGGGCAACCCATCTGAAGAGATGATTTACTTCGACCGCGACCTTTCATGGAATATCGAAGTCGACAAAATCGTCCAGAGCATTGTTAAAAATGAACCGGTCAAAGAAAGCAACTCGGCCGATGCTTTAGAGGTGATGCAAATCATCGAAAAGGCTTACGCGAGTAGCAGAGGAGAGGCCTAATATGGAAAACTCGGTTTTCTTTTCGGAGTTAGCGAGCGAAGATATTAAGCCTGCCTTGCGCTTGGCTCGATACAGACTCCTCGCAAGTGAGTTCAATCTCGCGCAAAAAGAAAAAAGCTTAGTTGAGGTCAGTTGTCCGTTTTGCGATAGCAAAAAAGAAGTAAGTCCTGTCTTTAGCAAATCCGAACTCACTTACGTATGCTGCGGTGATTGCCGAAGCTTGTACGTGAAGGCACGACCGTCGGAAGACGCATTAACAAACTACTACCGCGACTCTGAAGCACGAGTTTTTTGGACCGAGAATATCTATCAGCCGACTTTAAAAGTTCGTAAGAAAAAAGCTTTAGAGCCACTCGCGGAGTGGGTCGAAGTCTCTTTGCTAGAGTGGCAAAGTTCGCAGAAAAGTCAGGACTTAACTATTGGGCTTGTGCGGCCAACTAGTTTCGGTCTCTCCGAAGTGCTTAAAGAAAAAGGCTATAAGGTTTCAGAAGTTGAACCAATGTATCCAAACGCAAAGGGCAGTGCTGATGCGAGTGCGTCCTTCGATGCGATGATTTTTGAAGACTCGCTAGCGAACGCATTTTCACCTAAGAGCCTTCTCGCAGATAACTGGAAGCGGCTAAAGCCAGGCGGCTTAGCATTTTTCACTTTGCCACTTGCAAGTGGCTTCGATGTTTTAACATTAAAGGAAATATCTGAAGCCGTTCATGCTCCAGACCGCCTCAACATACCCTCTTATGAAGTGATGAATCAGTTTCTTAAAACCGTTAGTGGCTCAGAAGTGCTTGAATTTAGCACGCCCGGGGTACTTGATTTGCAAAACGTTTTTGATGCTAAAGAAAAACTAGGAGTCAACGTAGGGCCGTTCTTCGACTATCTTTATCACCACAGAAATACGCCAAATTTTATCGGCGACTTCCAAAAGTTTCTACAGAGCTACGGACTAAGTTCGCAAGCTAGAATCGTACTAATGAAAAACCAGTAGGAGAGAGAAAATGAGTTATCCAAAGCAGTACCTCGAAACAGTTTGCGAAATTGCTAAGCGAGTGGACCTGAACGTAATTGAAAAAATGATGTCGATTCTAATTGAGCTGCGGACTCAAGGCGGACGTTTGTTTATCCTTGGCGTTGGTGGAAGCGCGGCTAACTGCACGCACGCGGTGAACGATTTCCGTAAAATCTGCGGGATTGAGTCGTACGCGCCAGTTGATAACGTTGCCGAGCTAACTGCTCGAACAAACGATGAGGGTTGGCATACAGTATTTTCTGAATGGCTTCGTGTAAGTAAGCTTACCAGCAAAGATGCGCTCCTTATTTTAAGCGTTGGCGGCGGGAACAAAGAGAAAAACGTTAGCGCAAATCTGGTTCACGCAATGGAGCTCGCGAAAGAGCGTGGAGCGAAAATTTTAGGTATTGTTGGTCGTGACGGCGGTTTCACTGCGAAAGTTGCCGATGCAGCCGTCATAATTCCGACACTGAACGATGCAATGATCACTCCTCAAGCTGAGGCTTGGCAGGGTGTGATTTGGCACATGTTGGTTTCAGATCCTCGCCTCATGCAAATGTCGAACAAATGGGAATCGATTGAGAAGCAGGAATTGAGACCAACGCATGCATGATTTGCAGGCTCGCCGCAAAAAGCTTAAGGACAAGCTTCGCAAGCGCGAACTCGCGTTTGCTGGCTGGACATCTTTAGGCGATCCGCAAATTACAGAAGTATTCACCAATGTCGGCTTTGATTTTATCGGAATCGATATCGAGCATGGCACCTCGAGCTTCGAACAGTGCCAACGGATCATTGCAGCGGCACAAGCGGGCGGCACATTGTGTTTGCCACGTATTGCATCTCATTCCATGGAGATGATTAAACGTCTCCTAGATTCTGGTGCGGACGGAATCGTTTGCCCGATGATCGACACAAAGGAACAAGCGCTCGATCTAGTTAAGTGGGTAAAGTATCCATCGATGGGAAATCGAAGCTTCGGAATGAATCGCGCTCAGAATTACGGCTTCGATTTCGACAGCTACGTCAAAGAATGGAACGATTCATCGATTATCATTGCGCAAATTGAGTCAATCAAAGGCGTAGAGAATATCGCACAAATTCTCTCAGTCGATGGAATTGATGCGGTCATGGTCGGACCTTACGACCTATCGGGTAGCCTTGATGTTCCGGGTCAGATCGAACACGAAAAGGTAGTCACGGCGGCTCGCCGAGTAATTGATTCAGCCAAAACTGCGCAGCGCGGATGCGGCAGCCAAATGGTCGATTACGATGTTCAATCAATCTCGGCTAAAGTGAAAGACGGCTACTCATTTTTAGTTCTATCTAGCGATATTTTCCTTTTGTGGAAATGGGCGGAGAAAACACGCGAAGTCGTAAAATCTGCTAAAAACCAGAAATGATTCCCAAGCTAATCTTTTTGGATTTCGACGGCGTCGTAATCGATTCAAACGGAATCAAAGACGATGCGTTCGCTAAAATTTTTTCTGAGTATCCTCAACACGTCGATGAGATGATGAAATGTCATTTGGAGCATAACGCTGTTCCGCGAAGCGAAAAGTTCCGTTTTGTGGGAGAGAAAATTTTAAAATTTGCGGGCGCGGCTCTCGAGAAGTTTGTTGTTGATAAAACTCGGCAGTTTCAAATTCTTACCGACAAAGCTTTAATCGAATGTCCTGAATGCGTTGGGGCGACTGAATTTTTGAACTACTTTAAATCTGCTTCGAGTCTGGTTTTGATTTCTGCAACGCCGACGGCAGACCTAAATCGGATCGTCAGCGCAAGAAATCTGGATAAGTTCTTTTCTGAGGTATTTGGCGCACCGATCGTAAAATCAGAAATTATGAAAAAAGTCATGAGCGCTAGGTCGTTAGAACCGAAGGAATCACTTTTTATCGGGGATAGCCCTGAAGATTTGATTGCCGCCAAAGCGGCCGGAGTGCCGTTTGTTGGCGTGGTGGGGCGCACGAATTTCAAAGGCTCTGACGTACCTGTTTACCCAAACTTAAAGGTGTTTGCGGAACACGGCTTTCGCGGGCGGACCAACTAAGAACGACTCGAAGCCCTTCTCAAGAGCATTTGAAAACAAATCGCACATCTCAGAAAACGCAGAAGTGAAAACATCCACATCCTTTACTGTGTGACTAAAGCAAGGCACAAAAATTCCTTGAAAGAGAACGCCTCGTTTAATCATTTCTTGCATAGCGAGAGTTCGCAGTCCGTCACTGGATTTGCCTGTACGGTCAAGAAACATGAATGCAGGCATCCAGTCTGTCGAAGTCACCTTGATGTTCTTTGATAGACCTTTGCTTTCAATAATCTTGCTTGTTGTGTTTATTAACGAATGCCCTAACTTGTGGTTATGAGCGATAACGTTATGCTTTTGGAACTCTTCGAGAGTCGCTATTGCTGCACGGACTGCGTGAGTCTCGCCGCCGTGAGTAGATGAAATCAGAAACAGTTTTTCTTCACCCTCATTTCTAATTCCACCTAACTCCATTATTTCTTTCTTTCCTGTAAGAGCGCAGAAGGAAAAGCCATTGGCGATTCCTTTACCCCATGTGGCCATATCGGGGATCGGAGACCCAGGCTTTGTCATGGTTCCAGGGAAGGCAGTCTTATAACCAGTCACCATTTCATCTTGAATGAAGATCGCGCCATTCTTGTGACTCATGGAAATGATTTTAGTCAGGTAATTTTCGTCCATTGGAAAGACGCGCTCAGGCTCTGAAATAACTGCGGCAATTTGCTTAGGGTAATCTGCGAACAGCTTTGCGAGCGTCGTTAGATCTTTGCTGTCAAAACCCAACGAAAGTTTTGTTACTTGCTCGGGTACTCCTCGACTGCATGCCGTCTTTCCTATGAACCAATCGTCATACGAGTAGAACGGGTGATCAGTAGGGATCGCGACTAGATTGCGGCCTGTAAATGCTCGGGCAAGCTTAACGGCGGCAGTTGTCGCGGTAGAACCATTCTTAGCAAACTTAACCATTTGGTGACCGGGAAGAAGCGCTAAGAACTTTTCGGACATCTCCTTTTCGATGTAGCTTGGCCGTTGAAAATTACATCCCTTCTCCAGTTCTTTGCGGACTTCGTTCAATACAGGCTCATAGGCGTGGCCTAAACTGACTGAAGAAAGACCCATCGAGCAGTCTAAAAATTGATTGTTATCTAAATCCCAAACGTATGCGCCTTTACCTCGTGCTATAGCGGCTGGCGCGAGCGTAGGCCATTGATCGTCGCCCTTAGAGTAGGTGTGGCTACCCCCCGGAATCAGGTCATGAATTTTCGAGCGGTATTCGTCTGAGTTCCGGAAATTGGAGATAAACACAGTATAATCCTTTGTCCTGAATAGGCAGGATCATATAGGAACCATGGGCTATCTTCAATTGAAGTACGCCTCGTTTCATGCGAAATGATTAGAGATGAAGATTGCGATAATTCCAGCGCGTGGCGGCAGTAAACGGATTAAGGATAAAAACATCCACAATTTTTGCGGCCAGCCGCTGATTACGTACTCGCTCGATGCCGCCCGTCAGAGTGGAATTTTTGACGAGATCCATGTTTCAACTGATAGCGAGCAGATAGCCGATGTCGTTCGTGCGGCGGGGTTCAAGATTGATTTTATGCGTGCACCTGAATTGGCAGATGACCATACGCCACTAATGCCGGTTTTAAAGTGGGTACTTGAAACTTATCATCAAAAGGGACGCAATTTCGATGAGGTTTGCCTCCTGATGCCGACAGCGCCCTTGATTGATGGCGATGACCTCAGAAATGCTTCGAGGGCATTTAATCAAAACGGAAGGCGCAATAACCTACTTGCGGTTTCAAAATTTCCGGTACCAGTTGAGTGGGCTTTTGATCGTGACCCAAAGACCGGAATGTTGACCCCACTTCAGCCTGAGATGCACAACGTCCGCTCTCAAGATTTAAAGGAACGTTTTTTCGACGCCGGAACCTTCATTTTTTTCAACGCCGATAGTATTTTTAGTGGCGATCGATTTAGTGATCAACCCGCAATCTCTTTTCCGCTTCCTCAGCACAAGGTAGTCGACATTGACACGATTGAGGATCTGCACCTTGCAGAAGTTTTATATCGCGGAATGAAATCTAACGAATGAGTTTCTTTAAAGTGTGGTCTCAGTGAAGCAACTGCCAATCTACTTATTGGGCGCTTTGATCACACAGGCAATTCCGGTCATTACGTTGCCAGTGCTTACTAGGCATTTAGCGCCGGCTGAATATGGATTACTGGTTCTAGTTCAGGCCGTTGGGCTATTCTCGGCATCTTTTTTTAGCCTCGGCCTAACCAGCACTTTTGAGCGGAATTTTTTCGACCGAGAAGCTGTGGGCGAAAATAAATTTATTCTTTTTTGGAGTTCGTTAATCGGGAACTCAGTTTTGGGGTTGGTCGGTGGTGCTATATTTTCGCTCGGGACGCCTATACTAGTCATTGCGATTCTAAAAACCGAGGTATCGCCTTATTTTGTTTGCATTGCGTGCATCGCAGCTACTCTACGTATTAACTTGCAACTCATTCTTAGTTTGTTCCGAAATCAATCATTGGGTCGCACTTTCTTTACTCTCTCTGTAGTCGATGCGTTTGCTTACTCTTTCATAGTCATTTTCTGGCTTAATTTTTCTGGCCGAAAACAATTGGCGGTAGCTGAAGCGCAGTTTTTTTCAACTTTAACTGTGCTCGTGGTTTCAATTGCATACATGGCTCGGAAGTACCCAGTCGGATTTGACTTGAAACTTCTAAAGGATTCACTCGCCCTTGGTTATCCGACTTCAGTTCGACAGATAGTTAATTTCGCTTCAAGCACCGCGGACAAAGTTATTTTGAATCATGTGAGTTCATTAAATGCGGTTGGCCTTTACTCACTGGCTCAACGAGCCTCAATTGTATGTTTCTATTTTATTTCTGCAATTGATTCGACATTTCTGCCAAGAGTCTGGGAGCTTATGTTTAATAAAGGATTGGATTTGAAAATAAGATCCCGCGAAATCGGAAAGTTACTGACTCCATATTTCTTAATCAGCGCGCTAGTTGCCGCGGGTATTATTATTTTTGCGCACGAAGCGGTTCTTATTCTTGCTGACCCCTCTTATGGGGCTGCAGCCCCAATTATTGGATGGCTCACACTATTTTACTTGCTTCAATTTTTCGGTAAGTTACATGGTCGACAGATCATGTTCGGTAAGATGGCTTGGGCAACGGTAGCAATAAGCGTGCTTTCAGTTTTGTTGGTTTTCGGCATCTCGTATCCTTTAGCGAACAATTATGGACTATTAGGGCTGACGCTTGGGACGCTAACGTCAGGAGTATTAGTACTAATGGTGGCCAACTGGATCGCGCAACGGCAATTCAGGATTGAGTGGGAGCGGGCGCGCATGGTCGCAGCAACTATATTACTATTGATAATCCAAATTGTTTCGCTGGAGCTTAACAAGATGCCAAACTGGACGATGGTGACCGGACTTAAAGTTGCCCTCTTTCTAGTAAGTGGCGCGTTGCTAATTAGTTTAGCGGGCGCTTCGAGGTTTAAAGTTATAGTTAATCAATGGACCGGGAGATAGTAGTGTCTAGGTTGGATATAGTTGTCACTTCACGAAGTTTCTCTCAGAACCCAGAGCTTAAAGCTGAATGCACAAAAGTTTTTCCGAAGGTTCGGTTTAACGAGCAGGGACTGACTTTAAGGGGTAACGAACTATTAACCTTCATTGGGAATGCCGATGCAGCTATCGTGGCACTCGAAAGAATTGACGAGCAAGTTCTATCGAATCTTCCAAATTTGAAAGTTATCGCGAAGTACGGCGTCGGACTCGACAATATTGATCAAGAGGCATTGAAAAAAAGGGGAATTAAGCTTGCATGGCAGCCAGGAGTTAACCGCCGGAGCGTAGCTGAACTTGTTTTGGCCTTTGCCCTCGGAGTTTCACGCAATGTTCTTTATACAACTAGGCAGATGTCTCAGGGAATTTGGCAGACGGCCGGCGGCTTTGACCTCACGGGAAAAACTTTTGCCGTTATCGGTTGTGGTTTTGTTGGCACTGAAGTCCTCGAGTTGCTCAAGCCGTTTGAATGCAAGGTTTTGATAGTTGATATCGTCGACAAGAGCGAAGTTTGCTCTGTGTTCGGCGCGCGCCAAGTTGATCTGTCCACAGCGTTGAAGACGGCGGACTTCGTAAGCTTGCATGTCCCATTTGATACTTCGACCAAAAATCTGATTTCGAGGAACGAACTTGGGCTAATGAGATCATCAGCAATTTTAATCAATGCCGCTCGAGGCGGCGTCGTGAACGAAATTGACTTAGCTGAAGCCTTGTCTTCAAACAAGATCCGTGCTGCGGCGAGTGATGTTTTTGCCTCCGAGCCCGCGTCGTTAGAGAACAACCCTCTTCTGAAATTGCCCAATTTTTTCGGCACGCCACACATTGGTGGGAATTCCAAAGAAGCTGTTCATGCTATGGGTCTCGCTGCGATATACGGCTTGGCAAAAGTTTGCAGCGAAAGCAATTTATAAAACCTGCATGAATGTAAATAACGAACTCACTATTATTATTCCAACTAAAGATCGGCCGGTTGAACTCAAGCAAGTGCTGGAGGCGCTGTCGGTTCAAACTCTTCGCCCGAGAAAAGTCATTGTGGTCAATAGTGGTCAAGGCGTTGAACCCTTGGTGCAGAGATTCTCTGACAGTTTTGAAATTCAGTACCTAGAATCGAAACCTGGACAAGTGTTTCAAAGAAACCTTGGCATCGATTCAGCTCGGCCCAAAACAAAGTATGTTGGATTTCTCGACGATGACATCGTTTTGAAAAAGGATTCGCTTGAAAAGGTTTTTTCGTTTTGGGCAGTCAAAGGCGATCCCGTTGCGGGCGTGAGTATGAACTTAGTAAATATTCCCAAATTTCAGCACTCCTTTTTTCGAGGTCTGTTATTACTGAGCTCTAAAACGCCAGGACGAGTTCTGCAGTCTGGCTTCAACGTACCGATTCATAACTTGGCCGGGAATTTTCGGTCAGAGTGGTTGCCTGGTGGTTGCACGTTCTGGCTTTGGTCCGTGATTGACCAGTTTAGGCAAGAGCCTCTGGATACAAAGTGGGCAGTTGGGGAAGATGTTCGGCTTTCATACCCAATCTCCCAAAAGTACCAACTCTGGGTGTGCTCTGAAGCAACAGCGGAAGATCTCAACTTAGGCAGGCCACGGACCGCTGCGCAAGAGCGCTTTGTAGGCTATCGGGCAGCGATGGCATACTTTTATTTAGTTCAACTCAATTCGGCGCTTTCAAAGATTGCATGCTTTTATATGGTCTTCACGAGTTCTTTAGTGGGTATTTTTATTGGCCTAGTCAGTTTGCGAATGGGATTAGTTAACCGTGCAATTGGTCAGCTTAAAGCAATCGTATTAGCGGCGGTAGCGACCTGCTGCCATAGCTCAGTTCGAAAGTATCTTGAGGATTAACTAGATGGAATGTTTGGCTTGCAATTATCAGGGTGAGTTTTTGAGTTCATTATATCCCAGCGCGGGCCGCACCAATGTCCTCCATTTTGAAGTAATTAATGTATGTCCTAAGTGCGGAATGGGTTCAGTCCAGACCTCACTGACACAAGATGATTTGGACCAGTTCTACTCATCGGGAGGATACTGGAGCGACGCATTTAGCAGCGCAGGATTGCTAACTCACCAAATGGTCCAAGCAAAGGTTCGCCTTGAAAAAGTAGAGCCTTATTTGAATTCTAGACGATCAATACGAGTCCTGGATATTGGCGCAGGGAATGCCTTTATTGCTGACCACTTGAGGAAGTTTTTTCCAACTCAAAAACTCGCTTATTATTTTATCGAGCCAGACAAAAATCTTGCTGAATCAAATCTCCGGAAAAAATTGGATTTTGAAATTCAATCAATGCGTAACGCCTCAGAATTCGGGGAGAAGTTTGACGTTGTTTTCTTGAACCATGTGATTGAACACGTCTTTGATCCGATTGGCTTACTTAAAACAATTTCAAAGTCGTTAGGGCCAAGTGGCATAATATACGTTGAGCTTCCCAATCGTGATGATCAGTTTAAAACCGATGTGTTTCCTCACACGCTCTTCTTTACGAAGGATGCTTTCGAACGTATGTCCGCAAAAGCAGAAGTAAATGTCCTTAGTATCGAAATTTTTGGATCAGAGGGAAGGCCTGGACGATTCAATTTTCGGAACCGTTTTTGGGGGCGTATCTTTCATCATTCGGTTAAGCATGGTTGCTCTTGTTTAAGCGAATTCTCAAATAGACGTATTTATTCTTATAAAAAAAATCCAAATGGTATTTGGCTGAGAGCAGTGATTCAGAACCCGAGAAGTTTAAGTTAAATCTTCGCCCAAAAGTTTCGTGAGCTGCTCAACATCACCACATTTAAAGAACTTCGCTGATGGGGCGGCTTCTTGTGCATAGGGCTTATCGACACTGATAATTTTTAGCTTCGAATGCTTTGCTTCATAAAGTGGTAAACAAAATGATTCTGCTTCTGAGGTATTTACGAGAGTGCGAGATGCTCCAAACGATTCGAAAACCAACGTTCGAGAAGCATTTAACTTTACGTCAACCAACACCGAGCTGTCTCGGAGTTCAATAAGGAGTGTTTTCATTTCTTTCGATTCACCATTGGAGATGATTAGCGCTCGAGCGTGCTTTTTTTTTCTGCTTAAATTCAATAACGCTCTCAAGAAGTCTTCGGTACGCTTATGCCTATTAGCGCTTGTAACCATGACGAAATCATACTTTGTTTCGACTTTATTGATTGCTGGGAAGACCGGATATATTGGCTTCACATAAGTTTTGGAAGCAAAGCCGTTTTTCAGCATCAGTTGCTTCATCGCATTCGTTTGTACCCAAAACTCCGACGCATTTTTGTTGAATAGGAAGAACCAGACTTTTTCATAAATCGATCGTAGGCGCGCCCTTAGTGAGTCCTTTGGAAGTATCGAGCCTGGAACCGTAAAGGCATTTTGGATGTAAACGATTGTTTTGTTCTTCAGTGAAAAAAACGGCGGCAAATTTCCAAAACAAAGTATGGATTCGGATGTATCAAGCAGCGCTAACCTTTTTAACGAAATTTCAGCTTTCATACGACTAATCAAGTCAGGATTTACACGAAATATCTGGAGTTGATAATCAAGAGTCGGCACGGCATAACGTCGATCACAAAAGAGCGTGCTGATACTCCCGAACGAACGTTTTTGCAGGAGCTCGTCAAGTAGGACTTTTCCGCCACCAATATGAATGTTAGTTGCGTAGACGATCATTTAATTGATCAGCTGCTTTCCATAAACTGTGCGTTTCACGTAATCTGTGTAACTCAAAATAATTCGCGCAACTTTCTCAGAAACATTATCTGCTGAGTAATCGTTCACGATTTTGATAGAGCGATCGTCGCCTCGTTTTTGCGTTTCAACCATAGCAATGGCTTGCAAGATACGATCTTTGTGAATTCCAGACATGACAACCGAAGCTTCTTCCATTCCCTCTGGACGCTCGTGCGCTTCACGTAATGTGACCGCAGGAAAATTTAGGATCGAAGATTCTTCCGTGATTGTGCCGCTGTCTGAGAGTACGACTCGCGCGTTCATTTGAAGTGCATTGTAGTCGCTAAAACTTAAAGGCTTCATCGTTTTTACTTGTGGATCAAGCTTCACGGAACTTGCTTCAAGGCGCTTACGCGTTCGCGGATGAGTCGAGAAGATGATCGGCATACTATAAGTTTTTACGACTGTGTTGAAGCTCTCAATCAGCGTTGCAAGGCGAGCTTCAGAATCGACGTTCTCTTCGCGGTGGCAGCTAACAAGAAAATATTTTTGTCGCTCAAGACCAAGATCTTTAAGCACATTTGATTTTTCAATTTTGGAACGCATCGAAGCGAGTACTTCGCAAATTGGGCTGCCGGTTACGATTACGCGGTCAGGTGGAAAAGCTTCGCGGAGAAGGTACTCACGTGCGATCTGACTATAGGTAAGGTTAATATCGCTTAAATGGTCGATGACTTTGCGATTGCCTTCTTCGGGCACGCGCTGATCAAAACACCGGTTTCCAGCCTCCATGTGAAATATCGGTATGTGGCGTTTTTTGGCTGCGATTACTGAGAGGCCGCTGTTTGTATCTCCCAAAACGAGAACTGCTTCTGGTTGGTGTTTTTCTAAAGCTTCATCAACTTTCGTGAGGATTTGCCCAATCGTTTCGGTGGCGGTTTTTCCAGCAGCTTCGAGGAATAAGTTGGGTTGGCGAAGTCCCAGGTCTTCAAAGAAAATCTGATTCAGCTCATAGTCATAGTTTTGACCCGTATGGACGAGGATATGGTCGGCAACTTGATCGAGTCGTTTGATGACGTTGGCGAGGCGAATGATTTCGGGCCGGGTACCAACGATGGTCATGACTTTTAGCTTCTTCATTTACACTTTGTACAAACGAAGGGGCGTTTCAGCAAGAATTTACGTGTGATTCAGAGGGGTTTTGCGCCTTTTACGCTTCACATTCTGGAGGCTATGGCATTAACTAGGGCCCATGGTCAGCACCCTAAGCTCGCACCTCGATATACTGAGGTTAAAGCACTTCGATATTAGAACGCTTCATGTGGACAGCCAGGCACTAAAGGGCAATCCACTTGGCGATCCATCGCTTCGGTCTCATCCAGTTTTGGTGCCGAAAGATGCAAACCCTAAGGCCGCGTACCCGGTCGTATTCCTGCTTTCTGGATTTGCAGGCAATGGCCCCAATTATTTCAACCAAAAGACGTTTGAATCTAATTTTGTGCAGACGTTGGATCGCTCGATCGAACTAGGCGAAGCACCACATGCGATTTTTGTTTTAATCGACGCGATGACGTCGTGGGGCGGATCCCAATTTCTGAATAGCGAGGGCACCGGCCGATACGAAGATCTTGTAGCGGTTGATACCTTTAATGCAGTTCGTGAGCAATTACCGGTCGCAAAAGATGCCCGACAGTGGTGCGTGATGGGCGGGTCAAGCGGTGGGTACGGGGCGTTTCATTTGTCTTCGAAGTATCCAGAGAAGTTTGGTTTGTGCGCAGCGATTGCTCCTGATTCATTTTTTGAGGCGAGCCTTCTTCCTGATGTCTGGGCTACTTTCGCACATTTAAAAAAACTGGGCGGGATCGAAGGCGTACGTGCTGAGTTAATGAACGGTAAGCTCATGAAGAAAAAAGAAGCGTTTCAAATGCTCAATGCGATTGCGATGGGTCTTTGTTATGCACCTAAATCTGGTGGCGTCGATTGGCCGATCGATGAAGAGACCGGCCGAGTACGAAAAGATGTCTTTGCAAAGTGGCTTGCACATGACCCAATTGTTTTTTTGCAAGATCGTATCGAAAATGTAGGCAAGCTCGCTGGAATCTGGCTCGATGTTGGGGTGAAAGATCAGTTTAATCTCCAGTATGGAACAAGGCAGATTCGAGAAATTCTAATACAAAATAAAATTGCACATGAGTATTCCGAGTTTGATGGAACTCATTTTGATCTAGATCAGCGTCGGCCGCTGGTCTGGAAATGGCTTGCGCAAAAGTGGAGTGCTTCTTGAAAGAGTTGAATCTTTTCGATGAAACAAAAAATTTAGGCATTGAGATCAAGCGCTGCTGTGAAGTCGGTGTTTTTTACGCTTCGACTTGTCACCTTCGTGGATTTGCAGAAGCAGGAATTCCAACTATGCTTGTCGAAGCAGATCCAAAATGTGTTGCAGACCTGCGCTCAGCGTTTAGTTCACGACAAAATGTTCAGATCGTGCCGAATGCGATTTGGCATGAGCGAACTGAACTTACTTTTTATCGAGCTAATGCTTCAACGTATGTGGGGTCGTTGAGTGAGAGCCCTGCTCTTGTTAATGACAGCTATCAGCCAAAAGAAGAAGACGCATTTCGTGTATCCGCAGTTTTGTTCAGCGACGTCGATCCATCCGATTTAGATTTAGTGCTGATTGATGTCGAGGGCGCTGAGTACAACGTTTTGCAAACGATGAAGAGTCGTCCAAAAGTTTTATCGCTAGAGCTTCGTGCTGGTCGATATTTGAATCCGAATTATACTAAGATCATCGCTTGGCTTGAGGAAAATAGTTACAAACTTTGGTTTCATAACAACACGGACTCTGTTTATGTTCGTAGCGACGTGACGATCCCTTTTGCGAAGTCTCTGAAATACCGAGCGATCAGCTTGCCTAACATCGGCAGCCAAACTGA
>JANOUF010000311.1:0-4800 GCA_031416685.1 Bdellovibrionales bacterium | reverse complement strand
CAGTCATTTTCTGCGACGATTACGTCGGAAAATGTCTGAACTAGGAGCGAAGGACTCATCAACGGTTCTCCGAACAGGCCTAGTTTCCCAAAGATCCAAGGGGTTTCGGAGCCCCTCTTAGAGGGGGTCTTCCCAAAACTTCGAGGACATACCCGGTTCCTAAAGTGGGACGTGCGAACGACTGCACAAAAGGTCGAACTGGATCGTCGAAATAATGGTCGCTTTCATTTCATGCGCATGAAGTGGGAACTTCGAAATCATTTGGGTCGTGACCGAGCAATTTTGGTGGGCTAGCTTTTCCGAATGTCTAGGGCTGCCAGTTTACATAATGAGAAATATCTAGCAGCGAAGGCCGCTGGTCTCCCTGGATGGGGAGGCAAAGATCGTATATCAAAACTTCAGGAAACGATCGATGAACGTTTCTTTGCGTTCAAAGACGCCCCTTCTTCAGGAAAACTTTTAGAGCTTGGTTGTGGCGCCGGCAATTTATCAATTGCCTTAGCGGATAGAGGCTTTGAAGTTTCTGGTGTCGATTTTGCTGAAACAGCAATTTTATGGGCAACGGAAAACGCAAAGAGTGCTTCTAAGGATATTGATTTTAGGGTCGCTGATGTAAGTGATTTATCTCACTTCAAAGATGAGACGTTTGACGTCCTATATGATGGCAATTGTTTGCACTGCGTTTTAGGAGAGAAGCGAGCGGTGGCACTTACCGAATGGAATCGAATTTTAAAACCAACTGGTCTTCTATTTATCAGCAGCCTTTGTGCTCCGGCGGAAAGCCGGTCTTTTCCTAAGGAATTTGACTGTTCAACACGATTGCTGACTGAGTCAGGTGTGCCGTATAGGTTCATACCTACACTAGAACAAATTGAGTGCGAACTACGTAACGCGGGATTCAGAATTGCGCACAAGATCGTCCGAATTCAAGAGCCGTTCGGGCACATAAATATTCACGCATTTAAGATCTGATAATTAGGACCAGTCATTGGATCAGCTTCACTTCATGCGCATGAAGTGAAAAATTATTCCGGTCGTCGGCACACCTTTTACTCTCACTATCGAATTAATCGTTTTAACTTGAGACCAGAGGTTGCAGTTATATCTCCAGAGAACAGGGAGGTAGCGATGATCGACACGTTGATGTATGTTAAGAAATTAGAAGCAATCGGAATTCCGAGAGACCAAGCCGAGCTTCAGGTGCAAATTATGGCTGACATCGTCGACAAAAGTTACGTGACCAAGCAAGACTTCAAAGAGTTCGAATTGAAAGTTAATCACCAATTCGCAAGGCTCGAGGATCGTCTAACTCTTAAGCTCGGCTCGATCATGATTGTTGGGCTAACAGCTCTGGCCACAATCATTAAGTTCTTTTAACTCACTTCATGCGCATGAAGTGAAACCAACAGTTCCCAGCTACAGTTTGCCGTGACTGCCTTGATTGCCAGACTGCCGGTCTGCCAGACCTATTTCTCTTTTTTGGCTTTTTCAGCCTGGAGAGCAACAGTGCCGGTGATGTCCTGAAGTTTGTCGAATTGGTCGAGACTTCGGGTGGCAACTTGTTTGCCCTTAAGTTCGACCGTAAGCACAGGAACGTTACGATCGACCCACATGTAGCGGCCGAGGCTACCAGGATAATTTCCGAGACGTACCCACGGGAGCGGCTGGAACTTAGGTGGCGCGACGCGCGGGCCATCGAAATCTAGAAGTCCCAGTGGAGTGTGAATTGAGATCACGAAGTTAGGTTTAAATTCTGCGATTTGGTCCACTGCGCATCGAGTCTCGGGCTCGCTTGCGCTTTGAGTTCCAGGGAAGCGACGGGGATTTGCATCGGCCTTCGTTTTCCAATACTTAAGAGCGAGTTCTTCCCAATCTTTACTCGGGAAATTGCGATTTACATCAACGCCGTTGGCATTCGTGCGAGTCTTTAATTTCCATCCGTCTGGGTTCAAAACAGGAACAATCCGCCAATTATTTCTCGGGGAGATTTCCTTTAGGCGGCTAAGCCAAGCCAAAGCAACTGTTGCACTTTCTTCTTCGTCGCCGTGAACGATGCCGAAGACCAGGATGTTTGTCGGCTTTTTTTCTTTCTTGTCAGCGGTGAAATCGAAATGAAAAATTGGCTCAGCCTTAACACTACTGCACGACGTTAGTTGCATTGCTTGCGCGCAGAGTTCATCGATTTTTTTGAACGAATCTGAGTTTGGAATTTGGGTCAATTGAGCTTTGCACACAGCCGCTAGATCAACGGTAGCTGCACTGGCAGTTGCAACTGTTAGAGCCAAGTAAATTGCCAAGAAAATTTTAAGAGCGAGCGTCATATTCCATGCCTCAAAATGGCGCTTAAGTGTGAAGTCGAAAGCTCAAGTAAAACCTTTTCAAACAATCCTGACAAGCCTGTTTCAATTTGAACTGAGAAAGAACGAAGCCGAAAAAAAATATAGGGCTTAAGTTTTCAAACGTATTGAGCCTGGCGGTCCAGGCGCCGATGAGTAGAACGATGAATAAACAAGTTGCACGCAATCCTAGTTATAGCGGCCCTGATGTAGCGGCAAAAAAACAGCTCCAAGAGTGGGTGCGTGCACGAAAGCTTTATGCGCTTGTCGACCCATTTTTTGAGATCCCAAGTCCTACAGATGTGCGTCGGCTTGAAACCAAAGATACCGACCCCGTTTTCTACGAGGTTATTGCTTGGGATAAGGTGACCTACGAACCACCGTATTTGATTCCCGTCAGCCTTGAGATTTTGGATTGGTTACTCCACACACTCTCAACCGAGCGTTGGGGCGTGTTCATGGTCAGCAGTTCTTCGCTCACAGATCTTGCGATGCATTTTCAAAAATTTGTGATTGCAAAGGGTCCGGATCAAAATCCCTATTTCTTACGTTTTCACGATGCATCAGTACTCGAAGTTTTACTCGACACTTGGAGTGAAAAAGAGCGTCGTACGTTTTCTGGTCCAGTAGAAAATTTCTGCATGCCCTCGCTTGAAACTATGGACGTTCATATTTGGAAAAATCCAAACTTCACTAGTGTGCGAAGTATGCCTCGTCCAGAAGATTGTTTGCTCACACTTCAGCATGCGCAGCTTGCGAGCTGTGCGGATGCAATTGACCGTGACCTCGTGAGAATTATTTATTGGCATCTTCGCAACTATCACAGTCGTGTGGTCCAACACGTAGCGAAGTCAGTACTCGAGCGCAGAATCTACTTCGCGGTAAGAAAAGCACGCGGCTACAGTTTAACGTCTGTCTCAGATTTAGCCGGTTTTACGGCACTTATGTTCGAACTTGCCCCTAATTTCGATGAACATCCAAGTTTTAGGAAGGTCCTCGGTGACCCAGGATTGGCTCCAGAGCTGAAGATGAAGCGTTTATCGCAGGTAATAACCGATAGGGAATGGGAAGAGGCTCTACGCCTTTATGATCGTAATTTCTGGACCGCTGCTCTGAAAAAACCAACGGGTGGTAAAGAGTAGTTGTCTCAACTTGAGATCGCTTCCGCTTTAGCAATTGCGTCTCCATTCCGATACATTTCTATAGCCGGGAGTTGCTTGATTGTCTTGGAATGACATTCCAGATTCAGCGTTAAAAAAGACGCAAGAGATTATGGAGCTGGTTCTTAAAAAAGATCCGGAGACATATTGGCATTGCGTGCGCGTCGGTCGTGCAGCGAAGCTTTTGGCTGAAGCTGTTGGCCTCAACGAATACGAAACTCGAGTCATCGAAACCTCGGGCCTCTTTCATGACGTTGGCAAAGTTGGAATTCCCTCAGAAATATTATTGAAACCAGCCAAGCTGACGGATGACGAATACAAAGTCATGATGTCGCATCCGGAATTAAGCGTTGAGATGCTAAAGCCACTCTTTAAGACTCAATTCTTTAAAGACATGGAAGCGGGAGTCTTACACCACCACGAGCGGATCGACGGCAAAGGCTATCCGTTTCAACTCGAGGGTGACCAAATTCCTCTATCAGCGAGAATTATTTTAGTTGTTGATACATTTGATGCGATGACTGCAGATCGCACGTACCGCAAGGGTTTAAGCCCAGAAGTCGCATTAAAAGAATTGCAGACTTTCGCAGGCAGACAGTTCGACGAACATTTAGTGAAGATCTTCTTACAAGCAAAACCATTCTGGGCACGTCGCGAACGCGAGATGGCCGCCCACGACCCTTGCCCAACCGAAATCCGCAAAACTGCGTAGTTAGAAAAATTAAACTGTTATTATGTCTATGGCTTTGCGAACAAGTCGTATTCGACAAGCAAGTGACGCTCACAAGCTCTTAGCGCCTTGCTGATTGAACTAAGCAAGTCTGCACTGCCTCAACAGCCCTTGTGCCGGATTGCACAAGCCTCAAGTGGCACTCCTGAAACTTCCTAGAGGAATTTATAAGACAGGCTCGTTTTGCTCCGTGTGTTGTCAATTTGCCAGAACCGACAAACGACAGAATGCAATGTTGAAAATTCACATCCGATTTAATCCGACATAACTCGGAGGCTTCTCCAGAACGAAAATCTGCCTTCTGCACCAAGCCAATTACACAGTCTTGATATTGCTCGCTTGAATTATACTGACAAGCTTGATGAGCGCCCCGCTCAGAAAATGTACTTTTTAACGTTGTCACACATTCGTGCATATTGGCGACGGCCGATGATGTGACAAGTAAAACTAGAATAGCTAAAAGCGGTTTCATAAGATGCTCCTCTAAATTAAAACACTAACTCTTAAGCAGGAGATGTGCCCACCGGTTGGGTGTGTCTAAACGAACATTGAACACTTCAGGGCCTTAGCGGTG
>JANOUF010000310.1:0-3514 GCA_031416685.1 Bdellovibrionales bacterium | reverse complement strand
GAAATTCCTTCTTGATTGCGGCACTTATCGCGCTTGCGGTTTTCATAATTGATGCGACTTACACTTTATTTGATCGCGCTCGCCAAGGGAAAAAAGTTTGGCACGCACATAGCGAACATGCTTATCAACATGCGGCTCGCCGGTGGGGGCATAAGCCGGTCACGCTTAGTGTTGCGATGATCAATCTGATTTGGCTTGCGCCGAATGCTTTTGCCGCAACAACGTGGCCGCACCACGGGTGGATTTTTCTACTTGTTGCTTATCTGCCGTTGATCGGTCTGACCTTCGTTTTGAAGAGACCGGTACCAAGCAGCAGTCTCGCGTAACGCGTCCGCAGTTGATTGCGGATGTTTCCAGCCGAGCTCTCGCTGGATCGCTGAAATATCGAGTTCTAAGTTGTTTGTAAGGCGATTTACTTGCGCGCTCTTAAACGTGACTACGCCGAGTGCTTTTAGAAGAAAAACTGGGAACGGAATGAGCAGCGGTCTTTTCCCGAGCGCTCTTGCGACTGCTTTTATGAGTTGCGCCGTTGAAAGTGGGTGCGGGTCTGAAACAAAATAAGTTTTATTTTTTGCATTCGGATTGTCGGCGCACATTCGAAGAGCCGACGTTAAATTCTTACGAGCAACGATGCTTCGGCGATTTTTTGTGCGGCCGAAGGGAAGCGGAATTCCGTTATCCACAGCTTTAATCAGACTTAGGAAATTTGCGCGAACACCGGGCCCGTAGACGAGCGGCGAGCGAAGAATTGTGAACGTCATTGAAGAACTACCGCAGATTTCTTTAAGGCTTTTTTCCGCTTCTAATTTTGTGACGCCGTAAATATCTGGCGGTGCTGGCTGTGTGTTCTCGCGCCATGCAAATCGCGAAGACTCTTCGCCGACGGCTTTTACTGAACTCAAAAACACGAAATGCTTTACTTTAGCGTTTGCCGCTTGCTCAGCAAGCATACGAGTAGCTTCAGTATTCATCTGTCGGTAAAGTTCCTCAGAATTTTTTGCAGTTTCGCGCATGACATGTGCGCGCGCAGCGAGATGAAACACGGCACTCACGCCTCTGAGTTCCTCGGTCACGTTAAATGCACTTCCAAGATCTGCCTGCACCCACTTTAAGTTTGGATGATTTACCAATGAGTTTTGACGACCGATGTGAATGACGAGATGACCTGCTTCGAGCAGTTCTTTGAGTAATTGTGAACCGACAAAACCGGTTCCACCTGTGATTGCGTAGGTCGCTGAAGGCATATCGGTTGATAGCACACCTTATTTGTCGGGGGAAGCACCTGGTCACCTCACAAGCACTGGACCGGGGTGGTGCGCGCAGGTAGCATATTATTCTCTCGGAAGGTGAGGAGTCTTTGGGCATAATCCCAGTGGTACTTTCAGGTGGAATGGGGACAAGGTTGTGGCCGCTATCGCGCTCGCAGTTCCCGAAGCAATTTTGCGAACTCTTAGATGAGTCGCTCCTGGAAAAGACCCTCCGTCGCGTCCAAAAATTCGGCTCACCTTGGGCGATTACGGTAAATGAACTCGCCGATCTTACAAACAAGGTCTTTCGTTCTCAGAATATCCCGCAAGATCAGCTCCTCTTCGAACCAATGGCGCGCAACACAGCTCCTGCGATCGCGTTGTTATGCCGAGTCCTTGAGCTTCGTGGGATGCAGGACTCAATCGCGGCGGTGTTTCCGGCTGACCATTTGGTCACAAAAGAAGATGCATTTGCTGAAGCATTGGCTCTTGCCGAGCAGGCTGCTTCAAGCGGATTCGTGGCGACGCTTGGTATTCGCCCTGATCATCCATCAACGGGTTTTGGATATATCGAAACCTTGAAGCAGGCGAAATTTTCTAATGGTGGCCTACAGGCGTTTGAAGTGGCTGGCTTCCGCGAGAAGCCTGATCGTGATACCGCAGAACGGTTTTTAGCGACGGGCCACTTTTTCTGGAACGCGGGCATTTTCGTTTTCAAAACAAGTGTCATGATCGGTCATTTTCAAAAGTTAATGCCTGAACTATGGACCGTGATGAAAGAACTGAAATCTGATCTTTCGAATCTGGCAGAAGTTTACAAGCGAGCGCCCTCAACGAGTATCGACTACGGCATCATGGAAAAACTCAAAGAGCAGGTCTGCGTTCCATGCGATATTGGCTGGAGTGATCTCGGCTCGTGGGATGATGTTGCTCGGTTCGATAAGCCTGCTCACGAAATCAAACTTTCTAATCGCGCTCATGTTGTAGAGACTGGTTCGGAGAATTGTTTCGTCTTTTCGAGTGGCGACAAAGTTTATGGCCTCGTTGATGTCGAAGACCTAATTATTGTCGACACCGAAGACGCTTTGTTGGTTGCAAAAAAAGGTCGGACACAAAATGTTCGCGAGATCGTGCAAAAATTGATGAAACAAAGCCACTCTGTAGCTCACGAACATAAGTTCGAAGTCAGACCGTGGGGCCGCTTTACGATTTTGCGTGAAGAGCCGCATTTCAAATCAAAAATTATTACCGTTGATGCTCAGCAAGCGCTTTCTTATCAATCGCACACGAAACGTAACGAACATTGGATTATCGTGAGCGGTGAGGGCGAAGTGACTTTGAATGAAGCTGTTCGCACAGTAAAAACTGGCGATACAGTTCATATTCCTGCTGGTACTAAGCATCGGTTGCGCAACACGAGCAGCGCGCCACTTGAATTTCTTGAAGTCCAAACTGGATCCTACTTTGGCGAAGACGACATCACGCGCTTCCAAGACGACTACAATCGGAAAACTACCAGCAATGTCTAAACTCCTCTCGAAAGCCTTGGTCGTTTCTCTC
The DNA here is from genome assembly GCA_031416685.1 of Bdellovibrionales bacterium. Lineage (GTDB taxonomy): Bacteria > Bdellovibrionota > Bdellovibrionia > Bdellovibrionales > JAMPXM01 > JANOUF01. The sequence goes on along the minus strand of JANOUF010000310.1, from coordinate 707 downwards.
GCGCTGTATGTTGTTTCATTGCAAACATCGATGGCTGGGATGGAGATTTTTGGTTGGCTGAGTGGAATCCTCGGACTTGCACTTTTTATTTCTAAAGCTCGCTCGAGTGGCGGAGTAGGCAGCGCATTTCGTAAATTTTTAATTCCCGCGGTTGATCATCCTGTTCTGTCGTTGTTCGTTGTCATTGTTCTTGGCGTTCTGATTGCGGCACCACCGGAAGCTGACAAAGTTTTTGCCATCGGAAGTGCTCGCTGGATTTTTATGTTTCTACTTCTCCGTATGGCGATGTCAAATTTTGAGTTTCGAAATGCTGAGGGGTTTTTGCGGTTGGGTGTGGTTGTAGCTGCCGTTGTCGGCGCGTACTGTATCTTCCAACACTTTGCTGGCATTGATCTAATTCGTGGAGCGCCAAACACGTATGCGATTTTTCTTCGTGATGACGGAAGCCCATATTATCGAGTAGAAGGATTTTTTACCCTTCCAACAACCTTTGCTCATAATTATGCGCAGTGGGCGTGTCTTCCATTTGCATATTTCTTAGTCCGATCCCGGCAAAAAATTTCGGCTCTTAGTGGGTTTGCGCTTTTTTCGGCAATCTTGGCATGCGTCGCGATTCTCTTCAGTCTCACTCGTGGAACGTGGATTTCATTCCCAATTGCTTTCGTTGTTATGGTCGGTCTTTCACGCAAGGATTGGATACCGAAAAT
>JANOUF010000309.1:0-18564 GCA_031416685.1 Bdellovibrionales bacterium | reverse complement strand
AGAAGTTGAATTTCATGGATGTGGTCAAGGGACTATGGTTCGCGGGATCAAGCAGACGCCAGTCACGCTTAGTTACTGTGAGTAGTTTCAGTAGCAGCCGGTGGCTTTTGGAATTCACTAATTAAATCGAGAATCGGTTTGATCCTTTGAACTTCCGATCCCACTCTCTGAAATCCAGGAAAAATCGAAGTGTCCAAATCGGGCAAGTCGCATTGAGTCCCATCGTTGTTACAACGATTCATCCGCCTACATCCGCGCTTATCGTCGACAAACGATTGCGAAGGCGTTCCGGCAATTAAAATACCGACAACACCTTGGCTACCAAAAACCGGACTGCCACTATTTCCTTCTGCGGCATCGAGATTCGTAATAAAACTCTCTCGTTTTTCATTACTTAAAAGCACCGTTGCATTGGTTGAAACTTTCATCGGCGAACCGAGCGGAAAGCCAATCATCGCGAGAGACTGGCCAACGAACATTTTGCGAGGCAAGAGCGGTAACGGTTCTCTGTCCACGACAGGGCGGTCGAGCTGAACAAGCGCATAATCTCGATAGGGTTCGCGCTCATCGTTGACCGCATAAACGACCTGCTTACACCGATAAATTTGCTCTGACTTCACTTTGCTTGGATCAAATTTTCCGGAAGAATTATTTTTGTAATCGAACAGCCAGACAAAAGCTTTGCAATAAGTCTCGGTTTCGTTTCGGCTCTCGCCCGTGTTCACCATGCAGTGGCCAGCGGTAACAATCAAATCGGGCGCTACCAAAAATCCAGTGCATGAATAAGCGAGTGATGGGTCGTGTGCGAACTTTTCATCGTGACACATGAAACGAGACAACGGTTCAGTAAGAAGTTTCACTTCCCCTTCAGTATTGATTTCAAAATTGGAGCTTAAAAGCGCAAGAGCAACCGCGCGCCCATAAATTTGTTCACCAGTCCATGGAGCAAGCGGTCTGCGATCGTCGATTCCAAAGATTGCGCCGCTGGCACTTCCCAGTGACAACAACGAAGTCAGAATGACGGTTAAAAAGCTCTTCATCGAGGAAGGGTTTAGTACATCAAGTCGTGTTTGTTAACTCTCTCGAATTGCCCAATCAGTTAAAGTCGACTACGGTATATAAATTACTTTTTCGAGAAGGCTGCGACGCAGCACAGCGCTCGTCCTTCATGGTTAAACGCCGAGGTTCAAACACAATGGCAGGCAAGCGAAGAATCCTAGCGACAGCAGCTCTACCGTACGCAAATGGCAGCATCCATTTGGGTCACATGCTTGAGTATATTCAGGTCGATGTCTGGACACGCTTTCAACGCATGCGTGGGCATGAGTGTGTGTTCGTTTGCGCGGACGATACGCACGGCACGCCGATCATGATTAAAGCGCGTGAGCTCGGTATTACTCCCGAAGCCTACATTACAAAAAGTCGCGAAGATCACCTTGCCGATTTCAATGATTTTGGAATTGGCTTTGACCATTACTCATCCACTCACTCGGATGAAAACAAAGCGCTCTGTGAAGAGTTTTATCTCAAGATGCGTGATAACGGTCACATCGCAATTCGCGACATCAAACAGCTTTACTGCAATTTTGATAAAATGTTTTTGCCGGATCGTTTCGTTAAAGGCTCATGCCCGAATTGCAAAGCGGCAAATCAATACGGGGACAACTGCGAAGTTTGCGGCGCGACTTATTCGCCAGCGGAATTGAAAGATGCCTACTGCAGCGTTTGTAAAAACCCGCCAGTTGAGAAAACTTCAAGCCACGCGTTTTTTCAGCTCGATCACTTCCGCGATTTTCTATCGAAGTGGGTCCCGACCCATACGACCCCTGAAATCGCAAATAAAATGCAGGAATGGCTCGGCGGCGAACTCCGCGACTGGGATATCTCTCGAGACGCTCCGTATTTCGGTTTTGAAATTCCTGGCTTAAAAGATAAATATTTCTACGTGTGGGTGGATGCACCCATCGGATACATTTCTTCAACGCTACAATGGGCGAAGAAGAATGGCCGCGACTTAAAAGAATTTTGGCAAGACGACAAAACCGAAATTTATCATTTCATTGGTAAAGATATAATTTACTTCCACTGCCTGTTTTGGCCAGCAATGTTGAAAACGGCAGGCTACAACACTCCGAAACAGATCGCAGTGCATGGCTTTATGAATTTAAATGGCGAAAAACTTTCGAAATCAAAAGGCACGCAGATCCCCGCTCGCATATATTTGAATCATCTTGATCCAATGTACTTACGTTATTACTACGCAAGTAAGTTGAGTTCGGCATTGCAAGATATCGATCTTAACTTCGACGATTTTGGAAACCGCGTGAATTCTGATCTCGTTGGCAAGATCACGAATTTGGGTTCGCGTGGTGCGCAGATGTTAAAGAAGCGTCTCGATGGTCGCATGGGGAAACTCAGCGGCGATGCACTTAAGCTCGTCAAAGATACGCAAAACAAAGCTGACGAAATCGCAGAACTCTACGAGAGCCGTGATTTTGCAAAGGCGATGAATGAAATTCGCGCGCTTGCTGAAGAGGCCAATCGTTACTTCGATGAAAGAGCGCCATGGAAGCTCATCAATGATAATCCCGAAGCTACTCGTGAAGTACTTGCGTCGATCATTAATGTGTTCCGCTGTCTTGCAATTTATTTGAAGCCAGTTTTGCCGAAGTACTCGGATCGAGTGGCCGCTTTGCTGAACGAAAAATCTTATTCGTGGAGTGACGTTCAGAAAATTTTGGAAAATCACGACATTGGCGAATACGAACACTTAGCAACTCGAGTTGAACCAACAAAAATTGACGAGTTGCTGGCCTCTATTCAACCCTCAGTGCAACCCAAGGAGACCTCTAAAGTGGCTTCATCCAATGATATTAAGCCGACCGATATTAAACCAGCTTCAACAGCTTCAACAGCCCCAGCGGCAACCGACGCACCTACAGAAATAGACTTCGAAGATTTTGCGAAAGTCGATCTTCGCATCGTGAAAATTATTGAAGCCGAAGAAATTGTCGAGGCCGATAAGTTGTTACGCTTGAAAGTCGATTTGGGTAATGGCCAAACTAAGCAGATTATCGCCGGCATCAAGTCTGCCTACAAAGCGTCTGACCTCGTTGGTCGTATGACCGTCATCGTTGCAAATTTGAAACCTCGCAAAATGAAATTCGGAATGTCAGAAGGAATGGTATTAGCAGCAGGCCCAGGCGGCAAAGACCTATTCATTCTTTCCCCTGATTCGGGCGCGCAACCTGGCCAAAAAGTTAAGTAATGCTGAAGACGGAGGAAGTTTCTTTACTGAAAGAGATCCTTCGTCGTGGCTCAGAGCTTGAGAAGGGTTGGGAGACTCGTACCCCTCAGCAGATCAGCGAGCTGCAAAAATTAATTCGCACAACTAATGATTCACAATCTACTGACCTCGGCAGGCTGAGCAAATGGGCCGAGCACTTAACCAACGAGATGTCTTTACGTCATTTCGTTGGAATTCTCGTTCCCTTTGAGCGCTTGGCCCAACGAACCCTACGAGACGACGAGTTCCTACCCGTCATCACGGGTGATCGAAAAAAACAGAGTTCTCAAGAAAAGTTGCAGCTCGTTCCTATTCTTGAAAATATTCGCTCAGCTTTCAACGTCGGCGCAATTTTTCGTACAAGCGAATGTTGGGGAATAGAAAAAGTTGTTCTCACTGGCTACAGCCCAGATCCAAGCGATGAGAAAACATCCAAGACTGCAATGGGAACCGACGATGTTGTTTCGTGGGAACGAAAGAATCATACCGAAGAAGCCTGCAAAGAATTAAAAAACCAAGGCTATACAATAGTTGCCCTGGAAACAGTCGCTTCTGCGCCTGAATTTCCGGGCTTTCAATTTCCAAAGAAGACCGCACTACTCTTAGGTAATGAACGATTCGGTCTTGATCCTGATTCACTAAGGCTCGCTGATCAAGTTTGCCGTATTCCGGTTCGAGGCTTTAAAAATTCGCTTAATGTGGGAATCGCATACGGGATTGCAGCTTACGAGTTTTTTCGCCAACAACAGGGCCAACAACAGGAACGACCGTGAAATCCATAGGCACGTTTCGCGCCGAAGCTAAGTTTCCTTACGATGTTCCACGCCAGGGAAGCCTCGGCAAGAATCAACCCGTTGGGATTTTAGAGTTGTTGCCCGGAAGCGACTTTGAGCAAGCACTCTCTGACCTCGATGGCTTTGATAGAATTTGGGTGATCTACGAATTTCATCACAACCAAAATTGGAAACCAAAAACAACACCGCCGCGCGGGCCGAACATAAAGCGCGGAGTTTTTGCCACCCGCTCACCCTATCGTCCAAACCCAATCGGTCTTAGCTGCCTAAAACTTCTAAAGGTCGACGGCCTTCGTATTTTCGTTCAGGAATATGATTTGCTTGATGGAACTCCAATACTCGACATCAAACCTTACCTTCCGTACGCCGATTCATTTCCCGAAGCGAAGATGGGATGGGCGGAAGATGTCGATTCGCAACCTTGGATTATTTCGTATACCAATTCCGCGGAAGCCGAATTGCATTGGCTTGAGGCAAACGGTGTATCCATGATTGGCCCAGCGATAGTCAGCCAACTTGAGTTTGAGCCGATCGATCAAAATCGAAAACGTGTCATGCAAGCGGAGCAAGGCGATTTTATTTTCAGCTATCGCACATGGCGTGTGCACTTTGATCTCATCCCGGATAAAAAGACTTTGCTCGTCAAAAAAATTTCGAGTGGTTATGGCGAGGCAGAATTGAGCGATGGCAAGGATCCTTATCAAGACAAGGCGATACATATCGCCTATGGTCTAGCTTCTCCACATTTGTAATCAATAGATCACATGTTCTAAACGACCCGTGGAAGTTTCGCCCGAATGTCTCAGTTGATTCTGTAACTGAGGTGATTGAATGGTGAAACACGAATTCAAGCAGACAGCTTTAAACTTTGCGGAACTTGCAGGCTTAGTACTCGTTCTCTACGGCCTCTATGTCGCCGTGGGATTAGAGCGTGTTGCGGGCGTTTGGGTTGCGATGCTTGGTATCCTCACCGTTCGTATTGCGGGCTCCTATACGAATGAATTTGCACTTCATCGAGCGCTTGGCGGCCACCGCGTATTGGAGTTCGTTGAAGTTGATCCACTGATGCTTGATCCGACAACACCTCTCTCAGTGCTTATGCACAAGCCAAGAAATTTAAGAGATCAATTGGTATTCCCTGTCACGAATATGCAAGACAACACGCTAGTCGGTCTTGCCGACGTTCGCACGTCAGCGAAATTTCCTGCCAACGAATGGAGTGCACACTCAGTTGCGGAAATTACTTTACCTTGCGATGAAGATATAAAAATTTCGCCTGAGGCGGATGCGGAAATCGCACTCATGAAAATGGAAACTCTCGGTCTCAAGGAGATGCTCGTCGTTAAAGGAAATCGTGTTCTTGGAGTTTTAAGACGCAATACTTTGCTAAAGCAGTTGCAACAAAACTTTGTGATGAACCAACCCGTGTCCAACGTTTAAATTTATGGCGACATTCATGAGAGCTCTGTTCCTCTCGATTCTTCTGTTAACTGCGAATGCGTTCCTTTTGGGGTGCTCAAGCCCCGCGCGCCAATCACAACAGTTCAAGGTCATTAGCCTCCAACCTGAGTTCCGAGAGTTCTGGCAAAAATCCAAAGGCCAACCGTTTACCGTGCAACTTAAAAATTGGGACAAGATCGTTGAAGGGCCTCACCAAGAACTGTTCGACGTCATGGTGAACAATAAAAAATATGATTCAAAATGGCGACAAACCAGAATTGAACGACTAAAAGAACGATTTGAATTTTTCGAAGAGAATTCAGAGCAAGTTGATTTTGAATTCGACCGCTTCGAAACTCGTTTGCGCTCACAGCTTGCAAGATTCTCAAATTATTTTCCAGACACGCAGCTTACGATGCCGATCTACGCAGTCCCCGGCGCAACCTTCAATGGTAAACTTGGCTCCGTAAACACGGATGGCAAACTGGGTCTCGCGTTTGGCATAGATATGATCTTGATTCTGGAAAACAATCCTGATGTTCTCTACGCACACGAAATTTTTCATCTCTATCACGTCGATTCGATGGGAGTTACGCCAGAATATTATGAAAATGAGGCAAGATTTACTTTACCTCTGTGGATCGAGGGCTTAGGCACGTACGTAAGCCAAATTCTAAATCCCAACGCCCCTTCTCATGACATCTTGATGCAAAGAGATTTAGCGGACCTAGATAGCGAGAGCTCTGACGACTCACAGTTATTAAAGTATTTAGCCGCAGAATACTTAAAACTTGCGGATCGCAAACTTGGTCAAGCAGATCCCGATTACATTGGCCGAAGAGCGTGGTTCGGCTCATCGAAAGCGCACCGCCGACTTCCACATCGTATCGGTTACCTTTTGGGATTAAGAATTGCGCGACAACTATCGATGCACTACACGGTCAACCAGATGACAAATTGGACACCCGAGGAAGCGCACATGCATGTTAAGGACGCGCTAGGAACCTTCGGCACTCGTCAGACTGGGCATGCCAGATATTTACTAACCACGCTCCAACCGCCGATTTCAATCAAGTAATCGCGAACCGTTACACCCCACTCTTCATCGGTGACTGGTTCGATACTTTTTTGATTCTTCCACTTAAAGAACGGCACAATCGTCCGCCGCGCACTAGCAACCTCATAAAACAATAACCAACCAATCGGCCCGCCATTTTTTAGCCATCCAGAGCTGGCATAAATTTCAAGCGATGGTGTTGGATCATAGTCACAAGATAAATGCTCGGCCTGCCACTCGCCTGACTGATCATCGAGAATACAAAATTCAGGTCTAAGCTTTTGCTCCAGCGGAACACCAACGCTTCCGACGGTAATTAATTTTTTGCCGTTCCAATTTTTTGTTTCCGGATCGTGCCAATGCCCACATGCGAGGGTCGTATGCGGCACGGCATTCAGTTCTTCTGTCAGTTGATCGTCAATAGTGTAACGCCACCCTCTAATATTCGATCTCGGAGACGCGTGGCAAATCATAAGACGGCCCGCAATCGAACTTTCAAACTCAACCGTAAATGGAAGTGCTTTTAGGACTTCGATTGATTTCGCATCAAAGGAGGACGCCGTTACTTTCACGGGCAAATATTGCAGCATCGTATTCATTTTGCTGCGCGGAACGGTGAAACTTTCCACGACGTAATCCTCATGATTACCTCGGAGCGTTGGAATTTGATTCTTTAGCAAGTATTCCAGGACTTCACGCGACTGTGGCATTGGATCCACTGTATCGCCAGCGCAGACTATCTGGTCGACTTTCGAGCGCGATATTACACGGAGCACGGCTTCAAGTGCCGCGCGATTACCATGAATATCACTAACAATTGCGATCCTCATTGACCGAGATTTAGCAGTATTGTCTTCTGTTGGCTATGAACACATATAAAATCCTTTCCGTCGTAGTTTTCTTCTTCACTTCAACCGCTTTTGCAGCTCCGATCCTTTCGGTCACTGGACAATGCCGCAAGCAAGTCACTCCTGATCGAGTCGCGGTCATGATGTCTTCTCGTGTGACGGACAAAGATCCCGGATCGGCTCAGAAAAAAGCTGGGGCACAGTATGAAAATTTGCGTCGGGAAGTAAAAAAATTAAATCTAAAGGACCAACAACTTCAGACTGCTTCCTACTCAGTTAATCCAGAGTGGGATTACTCAAACAACAAACGTACATTGCGCGGCTATACGGCGCTGATTGGTCTTCGCATTGAAACTTCTGAGACCGCACGTGCAAGCGAGATTCTTGCGCTTGCCGAGAAGCTTGGGCTTCAGGACGTTGAGAACCCATCGACTTTTCTCTCTCCCGATCTTGCACAAAAAGAGTACGAGGCGTGTTTGAAAGTGGCTGTGGAAAGTGCGCGCTCGAAGGCGGATAAGATGGCCTCAGCTGCTGGAAAAAAAGTGGGCGAACTCGCGTCGCTTGATGAGACTCCAGAAACTGTTCAACAGCCGATCCCAATGGCAAAGATGTCGATGGCTGAGGATTCGTCCGGGGGCGCAGGTAATCGCATCGGCTATGAAATTAAGTCAGAGTTAATGGAAGTTACCGTCTACGCAAAGTACATCTTGCGCTGAAAGAGTGAGCGATAATAGATAAACTCTATCGGAGTATCTTTATTATCGATTTCATTTATGATGTCTTCTTGGCCGATACTAACTATGTCGAAATTGACGGAGGAAATGATGGAAATTAATATTGGCATCTCACAACCAGACCGAAAACAAATCGCAGATGGGCTGTCTCGCCTACTCGCCGATTCCTACACTCTTTATTTACTTACCCATAACTTTCATTGGAACGTAACGGGACCTATGTTCCAAACGCTGCATACAATGTTTGAAACTCAGTATACCGAGCTTGCGTTAGCCGTAGATGAAATTGCAGAACGGATTCGTGCGCTGGGGTTTCGCGCACCGGGATCATATCGAGAGTTCGCAGCTCTATCCTCTATAAAGGAAGCCGAAGGAACGCCGACTGCCGAGCAGATGATCGAAATTTTGGTTCATGGGCAAGAGACAGTTGTACGTACGGCTCGATCGATCTTTGAAATTCTCGAGCGAGTTCACGATGAGCCGTCAGCGGATCTACTCACTGGACGAATGCAGGTACACGAGAAGACAGCTTGGATGCTGCGTAGTCTTCTAGATAATCGCGGCTAATCTTTTTACATTCAATTTCTTCAGCCATAGATGGGTCCGACGAAGTCGGATCTACAATTTCGTAAGACAGCAGCACATCGAGCGATGGAACTTGTTTGACCGTAATCTTCGTGTTCATCACGGCGCCGTCACTTTCAGATTGCAGGTTCGCCAACACGCGATCGTCACTGCATTGAGCGGAGTAAGTGATCTTCTCGCCATCACGCACAGTCGTGCGTGATTTACCATCGGTCACGAACTCCTGCTCAAGACCGCTGAAGATAACTTTATAAATTTGAACTTCACTTTCCACACGCTGTTCAACTTTCAGTTCCGTCGGATCGCCGCCGAATTTACATGCGTAGCGTCCAGCCAGCTGAGGGCATGAAAAGGCTTTTGAGCCGGTCAATAAAATTGCTGCTGCTAAGACTGAAATAACTGCTTTCACGCGACCCCCAAATGAAAGTTCGGACGAATAAATCCTGAACCCTTCTATTTGGCAGAAGCCGCTGGAGGTCGCGCAAGTCCGCCAAACAAGTTTGAAGGAAACTGCTCATCCGCGTGACAAGAAGTCGCTCGTGAATTTTAAGCGCTATGTTTTTTGATTTCGTTCATCTCAACGATCCACGCTTCGATCTGCTCGGTCTGCGCCTGCGATGGCTCGTGGAATTTGAATCGCTTTGCATCCTTCGGATCCCCGACAAGCTCCGCGATAAGTCGCAATTTTGTTTTAAAATCGGGACTCGAAACAACAATCGTGACCGGTTTTTTTAACATCGATTCTGGAACAGTTTCCTCAACACGAATTCCTGCCGCATTTAAGTCAACAGACCGAGCACGAAATACGGCATTGTCTATTGTTATAATCACATTCAGTGAGGCATCGACTCGTTCGTGTTTGCGACGCTCCTTCGGTTTTGCACCAGGAGGCGGCTTCGCCGGCTTCTTAGCCGCTTCGAAACTAATCTCTGGAGGCATCACTACAGGCACCGCAAAAACCTGAGCCTCCTCGCTTGTTGGTTCAGGTAAACGTCGGTCTTCAAGTTCAAGGCGAACTTCTTTCTTCTTTTGCTGTCTAACGAAAGAAGTTTCAATAACCTCAAGTGGAAAGTCTTTTGGCGGTACTGGTGTTGGCTCAGTGAAATTTGAAGTTGCACGTAAACCACGCGCAGGAGGTGTCGGAATTTTTTTACGCAGGTTGTGTAACTCAGGCACTTCCAAAAATGCGCGCCACTCTGCCCACTCTTCTTTCCAAACAAAAGTGTATGGTAATTGATCTTCATTGAGCGAAGTCAAAAAACCAGAAAGAGAAGTCGCTTCAACGACTCTCTGCTCGCCTGATAGTGAGTTATAAACGTGCCAGAACATGAGTCACTTATCGGCACATGATGCACCCGGGTTTACGGTCTTTGGTCGAGGCTTGAGCGCATCTTTGCAATGAATGGGGCCAATTCTGCGGATTCAACCTTCTTTAGCTGCGGATATGCGATCGCAGGGCGCTCTTTGCGCTTTGAGTCCGGCTCATCCATGTATCGAGGAATGATCTGTGTATGAAGCGCCTGAGCGACGTTGCACATCGTTTCGTAGTTGATCCGATACGCGCCGACGACTTTCAAGAGCGCATCGCCAATGCGACAGCAATCACGCGAATAAATTTGTCGTAAGCTTTCATTGAGATCGTTGATACCAAAAACGACCGGATCGCTTAGCAGTACGCAGTGACCCACAATGATAGGTTGGTCTGCGGCCATGACCCACCCGCTCTCGAGTTTTGTGATCATGTAAGGATTCGAGCCGGCGCGAGCTTGGTCGACGAGATCATGTATAGCAGTTCGTTCCATGCCACCGACTATACAAGATCCCGTCTTGAATTCCTATCTATTGCGCTGCAGGTAATCCCAAAATTGAAAGCACGTTTGCTTCCGTTACGCGTGGATTGTTCGTGCTGCAACTTGTAGGGCTGAGTGGCACCCACAAGAAATCTGGATTTGTCGAAAGCCAAGTTCCTCGAATCACTGCACCCATTGCATCTGTATAGAGGTTGTATTTATATGTGCGAGTATATTTTGGCGCGATACCGGGCGAGTTCGAGCGACTTCCGTCGTACTTGTGAACGGTTAGAACCGCTTCCACCATGTATTTGTTTGGCTCCGGTTTTGTGATTGTCATTTTGTAACCTGAAACAATGTGGTTATCCACGGTTGCATCGCGATGATAATCCATCGCAACCGGTTTACCGAGCTGGCCGATATAATATGTCATCACACGATGGAACACATGCGGGTAAATATCAGTGATGTCCCCAGACGAGCCACGATATCGACGACCAAAGAACGCAACGTTGGCGCAATAATCTTTTTCGGCCAGAATCCCTTTTTGATCGGCGACACTAAACGAAACGCCACTTCGCGAATCTGTTTTCGACGCTGTCGGTTGTGCGCGAAGAATTGCGCTCGCTGCCCATCCGTTACAATGTCCTTCCCACCAAGTCCCCTTAAAGTAGTGGCGCGATGACTCCCAAGAGCGAGCGCCCGGGCTTGTACCGGTGCGGGCTTTTACGAAACTGTCGTATTTCGCGAGCGGTGAACTCGTCGATGATCCATAAAGTGGTGCGTTTCTATATGGCCACCAGTAACCACGCCAAGGCAGCCGCGCAACTGGTACCGCAGAAACGAACTCACCTTCACTTATCGCAAGAGTCGCAGATGGCTGAACATCGTCAGTCATTCGGCGCATAACTTGCTTCGCAGATTCATTTAAGATCGATGAACTTAGGTTTCCAGTCGCAATTGCCTGATGAGGTGGCTTTAGCGGAACTTGGAAAGGATTGAACTCCGACGCATTCACTTTGTGATACGTGATGTCTCCGATTGCGAGTGAAGCGTGGGTCATCATACCGTCAGATTCAACGACAAAGGACATCTCAGGTCGTACTTTTGGTTCGTCAGCGTTGAATACGAAGTATGCTCCCCGAGGATAGGGCAGACTTTGGTAGCACCATTTTTCGAGGTGCGTGCCTGAAACCGTCGCCGCCATCTCTGGGTTATCCGCAATCTCAACGCGATAACAACTCGTATCAGCAGCGAACGCTATCTGTGCAAAGAGCACCATACCTAGTGCAAGACAAATCATCCTAAATACCATTGCTCATCTCCTGGTTCTCTAAACGTCGTTGTCACTACGCCTAAAAGAAACTTTCGTCTCTGAGCCTACCTCCTGACAACGCTTTCAAAATTGTTAGATAAAATTAAGCGGATTCGAGCTGAAGCATGGAGGTTCAGCCAAGACCGAGGCTAAAATGCCTGTATCCTCGAGTTCGCATTCGAGCCAAAAACTCTCTTCTCGTTTTAGCCTTTTTCGATTAGATTGAGGCCATTCGCCACTTGAGGAGAATCAGTGACAGAACCGCATCAAGATCGCCCGTCATTCCCGGAAATTTACATGGCTCTCGCCGAAGCGCTTGCTCGGCGCTCGACATGCAAGCGCTTGAATGTTGGAACGGTGATCACCAGCACGGATTACCGCAAAGTTTTAGCAGTCGGATACAACGGAAACGCGACAGGCTTACCAAATCACTGTGACCGCGATGAACTTGGCAACTGCGGTTGTTTGCACTCAGAAGAAAATGCCGTGATCAATTGCGATTCGCCTCGCTCTACCGAAAAACATGTATTTGTCACTCATCTGCCTTGCGTAGCTTGTGCAAAACGCTTGATTAATTTGGGTGGAGTAAAAAAGGTCTTTTACAAATCGAGTTACCGTACGAGCGATTCTCTTCAAATCCTCGCCACTGTCGGCATTGAGGTCGTTCAGTTACAGACAGAAAAATAAATCTCACGAGTAATCTCAAAGTGAGTCGCTCTGCCACTCTTAAGTGTTCGCTTCTTTACGCAACTGTTAACGAGCTGAAACTTTCAAGCACGTCGTCGATATGAGTGACGACTCTATGGAAAATCGAAGCTGTTGAGCGCATTCTCTCTTTGTGTGCAGAACCAATTATGGTTTGAGCAAATCAATAGAAGGAGAAGGCAAATGAAAACATGGAAGTGTCATTTAGCGGTACTTGCGTTTATCGCATTCGGACTAACAGGTTGTGGTAGCTCAAGTGACCAAACTGATAATGCGACTGTGAATCCACAAGTAATCGCGGCTGGTCAGGATCAGGGACAAGGCGACGGTGATCAAGGACAGGGACAAGATCAGGGTCAAGAAGACGACAAAGACAAAGATCAAGATCAGGGACAAGGTGATGGCGATCAAGATCAGGGACAAGGCGATAGCGATCAAGACGACTGATCAACTCTCCTGATTTATTTTCTATTGAAACGTCGCTTACATGCGACGTTTCTTTTTTTGCCTCACCTTTTGTATTTCATTTGGTACGAGTCGAGCATTTTACAAATTTTATCTCGGTGATCGCCTTGAATTTCAATGACGCCGTCTTTTTGATCCATCAAAAACGTCCTGCCCGCGCCGCACGATTTTTTTAGCGTACTCAACATGTCTTTCAAAAAAAGTTCCTGCTTCGGTAGACCCTCAAGCACTGTGACAGTTTTGCCTTTGCGGCCGCTCGTATCGACGGAAACTTTGATGAGGAAATTTCGGGATTGAACTAACTGCAAAAATTTTGGCTCGGTCATTTTGAGCAACCTAGCATAAGTTAAGACACCTTCAATACCGCGATCGCCGAAAATAACCAGAAGAAAACTAAAAACAGCAACACCCAGAAGAGACTCGGCTTCCAGGCGAAAAGCACCGAGCCAACAAATGCCTTCAATGCGTGCCATGATGGCGCAGATTTATAGATGTCAAAAATATCGCTTTTTTGCGGCTGATAATGGTAGCGCACTCCGAGCGAACGAATAAGCACCAGCAAACAAATGATCGGTAAAACGTAACGCCAGACAATGATCGTCGCTTCATACCGGACGAGCATGCGCATCTTCCATCGCGAATTCAGGTCCGACCAAATTTCATCCAAAGTTTGAAAAAAACGTTGCTCAGTGTAGAACCGATTTTGATCTTCAGTAGAGGCGTTGGGATCTGGTCGCTGCTGCGTGAGAGATCCAGTAATTACCTTCAACTCGTGTGAATCAAACCAGATCAGTCCGCAATTTTTGCAGCGATCAATCTGAATGCGCGACTGACTATGATGCAACTGCGTTTGGTGCATTCCATCGCCACAGGCAGGGCAACTTTGTCGGCTCTGCTGACTTGGAAGTTGTCGAAGCGCGATTAAAAAACCTGTGCCGCTCGGATGATGCTGAATATGTTTTTCGTAAGCAATCGTGCCGTTACATTGACGGCAAGCCCACCTGCCGTTCAAAGCAAAGTGGACCCAGCTCATTGGGATACGATCACGAGGACATAAGTAAGCCATTTGCATTTAGCGTACGCTTTCAAGCTTAGATAAATCAAGCTTACGAAGGGCTGGTGAAAGCCATGCGGTGGCAACGACCGTTATTAAGCACATCACGCCGCCTAAATACACCGCAGGAACAGTCCCTAAGAGCTTCGCCGCAATACCAGACTCGAACTCGCCCAGCTCATTCGATGAGCCTATGAAAATTGAATTTACGGCAGAAACTTTGCCACGCATATGGTCTGGTGACGAAAGTTGTACTGCCGTTGAGCGGATAACCATGCTGACACTGTCGAATGCGCCACTCAATCCAAGCGCAATAAGTGAGACAAAGAAGTTTTCGCTTAATCCGAAGATGAGAATGCAAACTCCGAAGCCAGCGACCGATGAAAACAGGAGTGGTCCAACGCGGTCCTTAAGTTTTACCCGCGCAATATAAAGAGCGACTATTGCAGCACCTACAGCCGGTGCTGCTCGCAGGGCTCCAAGGCCTTTTGGTCCAACCATCAAAATGTCGCTCGCAAAAATGGGAAGCAGCGCTGTCACTCCGCCAAAAAGAACTGAGATCATATCGAGGGACATTGCGGGCAATAAGATGGGATGCTTGAAAACAAATCGTACGCCGGAGAGAAGTTCATCTTTTATCGAGTGGTGATGTGTTTTATCTGGCGGAGGAATTTGGATTTGAATTAGAAGAACTGAAATTAGAGCTGCGATCAAAAGAATACAGACAACCGACGATGAAGCGACCGCGCCGAACACACCAAACACTAAGCCACCGAAGGCAGGCCCACCAATTCGTGCGACTTGCATCGCGCTACTTAACATTGCCGACGCATTCATCAGCTTATCGCGACCAACCATGCGAGGGACCGCTGCATAGACGGACGGCTGCGAAAATGAACGTGCAATCCCCGTCAGAAAGGCAGCAGCGTAAAGAAGCAAAACTTGCGTATCCTTGCTTAAGTCCGCTTGAAAGACGTGCTCACCTAAAACTAGTACGCCCGAGAGTAGACTAAAATAAATAACGTTTCGATATGCAACTAGAGGACGCATTCGATCAACAAGATAACCTGCATAAAGCGCAAGGCCGATGGCTGGGATTGCTTCTGTTAAACCGATAAGACCGAGATAAAGCGGATCGCGCATCAACTCGTAAATGCGCCAGCCAAGTACAACAGCCTGCATTTGCACTGCAAACGTATAAAGAAAACGTGCACAGAGGAGCTTTTTAAAATCTAAGGGCATCGGAGGTTGTACTCCTCTCCTTCAAGTGTGCGCAACCACCGTTTGATTCTTGAGCAGCCTTGTCACTACAAACCATGCGGCAATGTACGCTGATCCGCAAACGAAGAACACAGGCGCATAGTTACTGCCGTTCCACTGCAGTACATAACCCACAGCAAGCTGAAACAATACACCAGCAAAACTTCCGAGTGAATGGCCAAAGCCTGCGACACTTCCCACCGATGTCGATGGAAATAAATCCGAAGGTAGGCTAAATGCGTTTGCCGACCAACCTTGGTGTCCCGCTGCCGCAAGACCAACAAGCAGAACCGCACTCCACATGTCAGTTACGAATGGAAGTGCAAGTGTGGGCAGAATGCACAGTGCACAAACAAGCATCGCAAGCTTACGCGCCTCAAGATGCGATTTTCCACGCTTCTCAAAGTAAATCGAAAGCCAACCGCCACCGACACTGCCCACATCGGCAAGGAGGTAAACCACGATCAGCGGCAACGTCAGTGTACCGAGTGTGACACCGTGATCCTTCGACAAGTACTTTGGGAGCCAAAATAAATAAAACCACCAAACCGGATCCGTCATGATTTTAGCGGCGGCATACGCCCAAGTCTGCCTGTAAGAAATGATCTGTTTGAATGGCAAACGCGGCGATACTGTTTTGTCTTGATCAGATTCAATGTGGGTTCGCTCTTCTTTGGATACCGACGCATGCTCTTGAGGTTTCTTGTAATAGAGCCACCAAAACGCCAACCATACAAAACCAAGAGCACCTTGCACTATGAAGGCCATTCTCCATCCCCAACGTAAAGTTACGAACGGAACAAGAAGGGCTGCGCAAATTACGCCAACGTTTGAGCCACAGTTAAAAAGTCCGGTTGCAAATGCGCGTTCTTTTTTTGGAAACCATTCTGCGGTCGCCTTAAGGGCTGATGGAAAGTTAGAAGCTTCAGTTAGCCCGAGGAATGCGCGAGAAACTCCGAAACCAAAAGGGGTAGTTGCTATTGCATGGGCTGCGGCCGCCAAACTCCAGCCACCCACACCGATGGCGAAGCCTTTTTTGACACCGATCCAATCCAAAAATCTTCCCGAGAGCATTAAACCGGCAGAATAAGCAAATGTGAAAGCAGCAACAATTCGGCTGTAATCAATCTCATCCCACCCGATTTCTTTTTGCAATTCGGGCGCAAGAATACTCAGGATCTGTCGGTCCATGTAATTGAGTGTTGTTGCAATGAAGAGAAGAAAACAGATACGCCAACGGATGTCAGAGATGAAATTCCTAGATGCCACGCTGTCCCCTTGAGATTGGTTACAGTGATGCTAGCGTGAATCCGGACTAAACTTCAATCTTTTGTGCGAGCCATCCGCCGAGCTCATCGATGCCAGCCTCAAACGCGGAATGTTTAGCTTTGAGATCTATCGTAAGATCAAGAATCGAGCGGGTTTCGTAACGCTTTCCTTTCAATCCCTCTTGCAGATCCGTGACGATCTCTGGCGCAAGGCAATCCGAGAAAATCTGGACGTCGTCAACAACGCCATCGCCCACCTTGAAGCGGAAATCGAAGAAACCAAGAGTCAGGTAATCGTCGAGTTGATGACTAAACTCCATCGTGTTGCCATAGAGCCAATCCCAAGAACTTAAAGCTTCGTGCTGAGTCTTTAATGCAGCGTTTGCCTGCAGCGTAGCTAGTGACAACCTCTCGATAGAAGCCTTGCCGCCATAGAAGTTTTCAAATGAATCAACAATCAGCTCAACGGTTTTCTCGTGATTGAGTTCTGGCGCGTGATCAGAAAGGTTCGCAACCCGCATGCGGACAGACTCTTTTCCCTTTGCCTGAAGTTTTTTTGGATTTGGAGTTAAGTAACGAGCTAGCCGACCCAAATCAGCATGCAACAGAAGAGTTCCATGATGAAAAGCGCGATCGCGTTTTTCTCGATAAGCGCTTCCACTAAATTTGCGTGGGCCATCTTCAGCTTCTAACAACAGGTCATTACGTCCAGACGCTTGCGAACGAATGCCAACTTTTGCGAGAGCATTTTGGATGATCGCAACGTTATTTTCTCGTTTGTAGACTTCCTTCGGCGAAAGAAAAGTAAAGTTCGTGTTTCCAAGATCATGGAAAACTGCGCCGCCACCCGTGCCTCGTCGAGCAAGGTGAACGCCATCTTCTTTCATCTGAGTCAGATTGCATTCAGACCAAGGATTTTGCGAACGGCCGATCACCACCGTAGGCTCGTTTCTCCACAAAAATAAAGTTTGTGCAGACGGATCCATCTCATGGAAAATCCATTCCTCAGTCGCAAGATTGAGATGTGGATTGAAGCTGTCTGAAAGAATGACTTTGAGTTTGGAGGACATGCCATCGCTATAGCACAGCTAAAGGCGAATGTTAACTGCACAGAAAGCCGGAGCGGCTTTTCCCGTCTCCAAATCCTTAAGGGATTTATTGGAGCCACGCTTAACATCGCCGAGAATTGGCGACCCTAAGGCCGCAAAAAAGTCGCGAATCTCGCCAGGTCTTCCTGAAGTTTGTTCAATTTCAACTCGGTAAACTCTCGCCAGTGGTTCGCCGACTATGGCCCAAGAAGCGCGACCCTCGTTAATTAGATCGGTGCCTGCCGTCTGCTGAATACACCTTCGAATTTGAATGGATTCATTAGAATTTTCAGACGTTACAGGTTGCTCAATGAAAGCAATAAAACTTCGAACGACTCTTCCTTCTTTAAACGCAAGTTTGAATTCCTCGCAGCGCTCTTCTGATTTCGCGAGCACGACCAAACCAGCGGTTCCAAGATCGACGCTATAAACGGGAAAGAGCGCAGCGCCGAGAAGTTCTCGCATAACAGTGACCAGATTTTCGTTAATATTATCGACGACCTCTTCCGTCGGAATTCCTGCGGGTTTATCGATCACGAGGTAGTCTTGCGTTTCACTAACGACGCGAGATTTTAGGTCAGTTGGGATTTGGAAGCGGCGAGGAAAAGAATGAACTCGGATCAAATCGCCTAATGCGACTTCATGCGAAGGATTCAAAACTCGTTCGTTATTAACGTAAACGCAGCCCAGTTCAAGAAGTTCAATGGGCGTCAGTTCAGGGCGCGGAGATTTTTGAAAAAGATGAACAGAGACAGCATCGACCACAGAAGATCGTCGCGTAGATTTCCATTCTTTAGCGCTCGACCGATAGTTTTTTTGATAGGTTCTTGTCTCAGTCACGTTGACGATATAGCCCATGTAGCCAAAAAGATGTA
>JANOUF010000308.1:0-10516 GCA_031416685.1 Bdellovibrionales bacterium | reverse complement strand
GTGAAACAAAAACGACAAGCCATGTTGCAGCCAACTTCAGAGGACACGCACAAAGTCATGCGATCATCCGAAGGAATCAAGACAGCTTCAACTGTCATTCCATCGCCAACGTCGAACAACAGCTTGCGAGTTCCGTCGCGGGATTTTAACTCACTGACAACTTTTGGAAGGTCAAAATTAAACAGAGAAGGAAGCTCTTCGCGGAATGACTTTGAAATATCCGTCATCTGATCGAAGTCGGTTACTTTCTTCTCGTAAACCCACTTAAACAACTGCTGCGCGCGAAACTTTTCTTTCCCTTTTCCAGAAAGAACAGTCATCAACGACGGCAACGGATGATCGAAAAAATTTATGATTTCTGAATTCTCGTTTTGCATGAAGCGGAAGATGTACCAGAAACGGGGCCGTTTTACCATGGGCATCGGCATTTTCCGAACCACTTGAACCCTGTAAAATCTGCTCTACTCTCAATGACTTAGGGTGTGTAGCAGCGATCAAGCACCACAGTTTCAGCATCATCGCCCATAACGAATCTACCGATGCGGCAGCCTTGTATTGTGTAACTGGAGGCTTTGCCATTTGAACAGGTCGTCGACCACGAGCCGGAAATTGGGCATGTGCAGGCCGAGGTCCAAGTTAAATTTGAAGGAACGTAATCGCAGGTAACCGCAGTTAGGTTGTTGGTCACGCGAACAACGCCCCCTGTGACGACTCGCCCATTGCGAGTATTGCCGGTGATCGTGACGGCCGAGGTCGTCGCGGTTGTGAAATCCCAAACATCGGTACCGGCGACATTGATCACCCGATCAATGCCATCGTTTGTGAATGAGTAAACGCCAGCAGCGGTACGTGTGATTTGTTGGCCCACAGCTCCTGATTTCGAAACTGTGAGAGTACCGCCGCGACGACCGGTGATTGTAAATGCGGGAACGCGCGTGATTGTATCGCCGTTGGAATCGATCGCGCAGGTGGTTCCTGCATTTCCGTCATTCCAAGTGAGGGTCACAGAACCTGTGAACGTTGTTGTATCGAGCGTGCATCCACCAAACGTGCGAGTAATTTGATCGCCCGAGCAGGTACCGAAGGTTGAAGCCGCCGCACAAGTTGCTGCAAACGCATTCGGGAGTACCGATTTAATCCAGGTGAACTTATCGCGACTGGGTTGAAGTCGCGCAAACATTCGGTCGGCTGATTTGATCTCGTTGAATGCAGTGAAGTCGCCATCACCACCACCCGCTTCATCGATGGAGGCCATGATATCGCCGAGTTGTTGTGCGGTTTCTTGAATGTCAGCAGGATCGTAGGAATTTGTTGCGACGCTGCCACTGCAGGAAATAAGTGCGGCAAGGCTTGAGATCAAAAGTAAAATTCGGATCATCTGCAACCCCCGTCTGCGTTTTTTAAAGACGCTGCTAGGTGCTTGAGTGCTCGTGTAAGTACTGAAGCAATTCCGTTTTTGTGCATGGTACGCATCCCACTTTTCCAACGACAACGCCAGCCGCGTAGTTTCCCAACGCGCACGCGTGGTCGAGTGGAAATCCAGATCCCCAAGCTAAAGCCAGTGTAGCAATCACGGTGTCGCCAGCGCCAGTAACATCGAAAACTTGCCGAGCAAATGTCGGGATATCGTAGGCTTTGCCGCTCTCAAGAATGCGCATGCCTTCTTTCCCGCGCGTAATCACCATTCGATCAGTGCCGATGCCTTCCATGAGTTTGCGGCCAATGCGATTGAGATGTTCGCTATCGATACGTAGCTCATCTGTCGACTCACCTGAGAGCGCGACTGCTTCGTCGTAATTCGGAGTCATGAGATCAGCACCGCGATAGTACTTAAGTGGAGTCGATCTGTGTGGATCGACTAAAACTTTTTTGCCAGAGGCCTTCGCCGCTTTGATAATTTCCTGAACTAAGCTCTCACTGATCACACCTTTTGCGTAATCTTGAATAACAACTGCGTCTGCACTCTCAAGTTCACCGCGTACCTTCTCAAGAACTTGCTTCTCTAAATTTGCGCTTAAAAATTGGCGTTGTTCGTAATCGATACGAACAATGTGGTGATTGGCCACCATCACCCGAAGTTTGCGCGTCGTTGGTCGCGATGAATCAACAACGAGGTGTGATGGATCGACGGACGCTTTTTTTAACAGCTCACGCAGTTGATCCGCAGTTGCGTCTTTCCCGACGACTGAAACCAACACGGGCTTACCGCCAAGACTTGCAATATTTTGCGCGACATTTCCTGACAGGCCAAGGCGAGCTTCTTCTTTGGCAACTTCGACGACAGGCACCGGCGCTTCAGGGCTGATGCGACGAACTTCGCCCATCACATATTCATCAATGCCGATATCGCCCACGATGAGAACCTTACGGCTCTCGAGATCTTTGAGGTGCTCGAGAATGTATGGAATGTGCGCTGTGATCGGGTTCATTTATGTTTAAAAAGTGCCAGACTTCAGTTTAGCTGTCACGCTCATTGATAGCTGCTCGTTTAGCTGTTCGATTAACCATGATGAATCGGCTTGCCAAGCGCGGAGCGCCACGAGTTTAATGTCGGGATCATTCGTAAGCCAATTGCAAAGCTTAAAGGACCACAGGACCTATGGATTACTCTGAAGGCCAGTTATTTCAGAACACAATTAAAACACTCGAAGCAGCCGCTGCCGTCATCAATTGCGATCCGAACGTGTTAGAGCGGATCAAGCGCCCGCGCCGCTGCCTCATCGTTTCCGTTCCAGTGCGAATGGATGACTACACTGTAAAAGTTTTTACCGGTTATCGCGTACAACACTCCAACACTCTTGGCCCGTACAAGGGCGGTATCCGCTATCACCAAGATGTGGATCTCTCGGAAGTCGCGGCACTCGGATCGCTGATGACGTTTAAGTGTTCGCTTTTGATGTTGCCACTCGGCGGAGCCAAGGGCGGAGTGAAAGTTGATCCAACGAAACTTTCACGCACCGAGAAGCAAAACCTCACGCGTCGTTTTACTTCTGAAATTGGCCCGTTCATCGGCCCTACAAAAGATATTCCAGCTCCCGACGTGGGCACGGACCCGCAAACAATGGCGTGGATAATGGATACTTATTCGCAAGAACAAGGCTACGCACAACCAGGTGTAGTCACAGGTAAACCAATTGAAATCGGCGGCTCACAGGGACGCATGGGTGCGACTGGTCTCGGAGTTGTTTTTACTGGCGAGCAAGCACTAACAAAATTAGGAATGAAGATTTCGGGATCGACATGGTCGATACAGGGTTTTGGTAACGTTGGTCAGCACGCGGCTCTCTATGCACATCAGCGTGGTGCAAAAATTCTTGCGATCAGCGATGTGAGCGGTGGTCTTTACAATGCGCAAGGTTTGGATATTCCAGATGTGATTCGCTATGTGAGCGAACACAAAGTCGTAAAGGGATATTCAAAAGCAGAGCCAATTTCGAACGAAGATCTTCTAACGCTGAAGTGCGATGTCCTCGCACCGTGCGCGCTTGATGGCGTGATCAATGACAAAAACGTCGAGAAGCTTCAGACAAAAATCGTCGTTGAAGGTGCCAACGGTCCTTGCACAATGACGGCTGCACATCGACTCACTGAGCGAGGTATTCTCAATATTCCTGATATCCTCGCTAACGGTGGCGGCGTGATCGTGAGTTACTTCGAGTGGGTTCAAGGTCTGCAATATTTCTTCTGGGACGAAGAACAAGTGAACACAAAGATGAAGCAAGTCATCACGGCAGCGTTTGACAAAGTTTGGGAACTCAAAGAAGAAAAGAAAGTCGACATGCGCACGGCTGCGATGGCGTCTGCAATAAAACGTCTTGAAAAAGCGATGCTCCTCCGCGGTTTGTATCCGCGATGATGTGCAAAAGACCGTGTGTGGGCGTGTGGCGCAAGCCCTGGCTTTGGTTACCTCCGAAGGTCGCTCATGACCTCGCACCGTTTTTTCTTTATTCAAGAACATTTGTATTCAAGGCCGCAACCTACAGGTGGCGGCCTTTTTCGTGGCGCGGTCTTGAGTTCGCAAATCGCCTTGGTATTGCTGGTGGAGTCGACAAAGATGGATCTTCTCTCCCAGGCTGGTGGAGCCTCGGCGTTGGCTTCATTGAAGTAGGTACTGTCACCCCACTCCCACAAGGACCCAACCCAGGAAAAATCATCGCTCGCGATGCGGGTCGCGCCGCACTTTGGAACAAGATGGGTTTCCCAAGTCGCGGAATGGATAGAGTCGCGGAAAATTTACGAAAGTTCAGTCGCCCGTATCACACGCCTGTGTTTATCAACATCGGAAAAAACCGCGATACGCGCAATGAAAGTGCCGCGAGCGATTATGTTACTTGCATACAAAGCCTCTATGACTTCGCAGATGCTTTTGTGATTAACATCAGTAGTCCGAACACCTCTGGGCTTCGTGAATTATTGAGACCGGAGAACTTAAAGGGATTTCTTGCGCCGATCATCGAGGCGCGAAACAAACTCGCAAGTAGCTCGGGCAGAAAGCCGCTGCTTTTAAAACTAAGTCCCGATCTCGAGCAAAGTGATCTTGAAAACGCGATCGATGTAAGTCTCGCTTTGAACATTGATGGGTGGATCGTTTCGAACACGACACTGAGCCGTGAAGAGGGTTTGGATTTCCCGAAAGAAGGTGGCGTTTCAGGTGGGCCACTCGCCCCGCTCGCGAAAGATATCTTACGACGAACGATGATGATCATCGGCCCTCGCAAAGAAGATCGCCTTTTAATTTCTGCAGGCGGAGTGATGTCGCCTCAAGATGTGAAAGATCGATTGGATTTAGGCGCCGATTTAGTTCAGATCTATTCGGCATTGATCTTTGAAGGCCCAAGCTTTTTCAAAAGGACTTCGGCCTTTTTCAAAAACCTAGTTTAGTTCGAGAGCGGATATTTTTCTTTGAGCGTTTTCCAGTGCTCCGGCATCACTCGCCCAGAACGGTGATACGACATAATATCGTTTACGTTGAGCTCAGTCACATATTCACAATTTTTAAAATCAAACGAGGAATAGTACGTGTCCCGGAAACCCATGACATGGCCGACTTCATGAGCGATCGTCTTCAAAAATCCACCGTCATAGAGGTTCACAGTACGTTTCTCGTGATTAACAAATGCGCGACCCGAGGTCATATGCATTACAAATTTATAAAGGCCTTCGAGAGATGTTTTTGTTTCTAGAATAACTTTGTTTCCTGCGGTTTCCCAGTAGCGCATAAAACGAGGGAAGCTCTGCTCACCCCCTGCAAAATCTCCAGCATTCATTTTCAACACGAAAACTCCGGGACGAATTTGCGACATATTCGGATTTACGCGAAAGTTGTACCACTCGGCCTCACCGCGCATTTTTCTGAAAAGCTGATCACGAGCGATCTTGCGATCGTCTTCATTGCCAATGCGGATGTACTCAAGTCGTGTGCGATGGAACCAACTCCGACTTAAAAACGATTCTTCAGTGCCAGTTAAATTTAACTCCGTACATTCTGTTCGGTGGCATTCTGCGACTTTTTCAAAAATTTTCTTAATTACTGGCCCGTTCGCTCGCGACATTTTTGGATAGAAGAATTTTTGTAGACGATCTTCCTCATCCGGAATAAGTGACCGAACCATATTATCAATGACTTCGATATCGAGTTCATCGCGTTTGTCGAATATATCTTGCCACCCGAAGCGATCTTCTTGCCACCCGGAGCTATTTGGCTTTTCGGTGTAATCATAGAAACGATGCTTGCCAATGAAAACGCTCGGAACTTTTCTATTCTCACCCGTGCGCGAGCTTTCCTTTGCACGTTTCTGAATTTCTTCTTTCTTCGAATCGAGATGCTTTGCGAGCTTGATCACTCGATCTTTGAATCGAAGATCGCATTGGCTGATTGCAGGAGACTCATAATTCGCGGTTACAGCTTTAAGGATTTCGCCCTCGTACGTCCGATGCGCAAGCTCGCCGATTTCGTCGAGGCGACTTTCCTTTTTTGTACAGCCAGCGATTGCCAAAATAAACACAATCGCCAAGCTGAGGTTTTCGCGCGAACGCATCTTTGCCTCCATTAGGGTTTAAGAATTTACGCTGTATTAACGAAAACGCCTACCTGCGTCGGGAGCCTCGGAAAAGCTTCTAAGGCTGTCTACTATATCGACGTCAGACTGATGGCCGACGGATAGCCGACGTTGGACTAAGTAGGCGAAATTGTTCAGTTGTCTTTATGCTGCCAGCGAACTACCCTCAAGGGTTCTATGGCACTCAAAAGACCCACATGGATACCTGTAGTGACTGGCCTTATCCGCAAAAACGGAAAAGTGTTAGTTGGTCAGCGTCCCGTTGGGCATTCGCTTGCGGGGCAATGGGAATTTCCCGGCGGCAAAATTGAAAAAGGTGAAACGCCAGAGCAGGCGCTGGCTCGCGAACTCAACGAAGAACTCGGCATCGAAGCTGATATTGGTACGTTGAAACTTGCGAGTACGCATAACTATGGCGACACCGGCATCTTGATTCTCTTCTACGAAGTGTTGTTCTGGAAAGGTGAACCCAAGACAGTCCATCACATGGATTTGAAATGGATCGAACCGAACGAGCTGCACACGCTACAAATTCCCGAAGCGAACAAAAAAATTCTGCATCGCTTGATCGATTGTTTGAAGTAATTTTTTAAAGAGTACTTATTTATGGCGCGAATTGCGTTTTTCACTGAGAGCTTACCTCCAGCAGGCGACGTCATTGGACGATTCGCATGGGATCTCATTTACTCTTTAGCTGATCAACAACACGATATTCGCGTCTTCTCTACGTATGTCAGCGAACGGCAGGAGTTGCCCGCGTCTCATTCGCGAATTGAAATCGTGCGCCCGTTTCGCAGATGGGGCATTACCGAATTACCAAAAATTGTGCCTTCACTTTTGGCGTTTCGCCCTGAGGTCATGCACGTGATTCAACCTCACCGCGAAGCTTTGCGCGGTCTTACGAATGCAATGGAATTATTGCCTGCAATGAAGCCGGTACTTGGTAAGCCTGCTTTCGTCGCTTCGTTTTTTGATGTCTCTGAATCAAACTTGAAGCGCCATCGGGTTTTGCTCTCGCAGTTGGATGCAATCACCGTGAGTAACCGTGAGCAACGAGATCTCTTTACTTCGTATTACTCGACTGGCGTTAAGCAGCCACTTTTGGAAGTCGTTCCGCTTGGTTTTGCGAAGAACGAAAGAGTTGCTAGTGGGTTGCCGGGCGAAATCTTGATTATTGAAGACGCGACTTCGGAGAACGAGCAGCTTTCAAAGTTAAAAAAGACATATTCAAGTGTGATTGCTGTTGGCGGTCCGGTTGAAAGTCATGCAGATCCGCTTCTTTCTTTTTCTGCAATTGCGAGTGCACTTAAACACAATGCAAAATCATGTGCCGTCATTCTAGGTGGTTGGGGGCCTTTGCCGATTCGACTAAGGCACGCATGCGAGCAAATCTTGTTTGATAACGACGTCGCTGGGCGCGTGCTTTTGACAGGCACATTGAATGAAGACGAGGAAGCGTGGATTTTGAGTGAAGCGGACTTGGTTTTTGCTGCACCTTTGAGTGAAGCAAGATTAGCGTTTACTCAGTTTGTGCGAAACGCGCAAAAAGCTGGAAGAGCGATGATCTTAAGTCACGCGCAGGCCGACCTCGACCCGATTCGTTGGATTGATGGTGAAAATGCGGTTGTTTGCGAATCAGCAGTTTCCTCGATGACCATTGCTTTGACCCAGCTCCT
Source organism: Bdellovibrionales bacterium (assembly GCA_031416685.1). Taxonomy (GTDB): domain Bacteria; phylum Bdellovibrionota; class Bdellovibrionia; order Bdellovibrionales; family JAMPXM01; genus JANOUF01. The sequence goes on along the minus strand of JANOUF010000308.1, from coordinate 2,781 downwards.
TCAAGACCCGGCAACCCAGGATCGACTCATGCGAAACCTAGCCGAATTTTCGCGCACTCAAGTCTCTGATCAACCAGGAAATCTCGTCTCCCGCCTATATGTGAAGGCGCTTACTTCTACTTAGCTCTTAGCTCTGATTGCGCTTCGCTGACCTAGACGATACGCTCTAAAGTAACTATGCCGAAGAGCCCGGTTCCACAAAAATTAAATGTCTGCATCGTTGCGCGCAACTTCCCAGTTTTGGGTCGCGCGACCGAGATGGGATTTTTGTGGTTGATCGCGCGTGGCTTAGTTTCGAAGGGTCATAAAGTTACGGTCCTTACGCGTGATAATCAGGGTTTGGGTCGCACGGAATCAGAACAAGAAGGCGTAAAGGTTTACTGCCTCGGCGGAGGCAATCAGCGTGTTCGCTCGCAAGAACAATTTGCAGATCAAGTTCGGAGCCGATTCATTGAGCTTCACCGAGAAACTCCGTTTCACATTCTTCATTCAGTCGATGCAGCACCTTTAAAAATTAGCAAATATAAACGCGCTTACAAAGTGGCGGTCGCGTACGACGTCGAAGCGACTCAGATGTCACAAATCTTTTCGATTCTTGGCATGGGTGGACATGAAACGTTGGGCTCGCTGCTGAGAACTGCGTTTGCCGTTGGCTATAAGTTTTTGCGAACCTATTTCGGAAGTGATCGCCAACTTCTAAAAACAGCTGACGCTGTCTTTGTGACAAGTCCGCAACAGCGAATTGTTCTTGAACGATATTACCTCTACCCAGACGCGCGCATTTATAACGTCCCTTACGGAATTGAAATCGGCGATCTTGCTCCTCGCGAAAAATCTGACGAACTTAGACAATCTCTTGGAATGCCGGAGTCAGCGAAGACATTGGTTACGATCAGCGACATGGTCGACGTTGGTGAGGTGCGAAGTCTGCTGCAAGCATTCGAACAAGTCGTAATCAAAAAGCCAAACTCGCGACTCATTATCGTTGGTAATGGACCGAAGTTTAAAGAGATTGAGTTTGCGATGCTCAACTTAGCATTGGGCAACAAAGTGATTATGACCGGAGCTGTCCCCGATGCAGCTATCACGGATTATATTGCGCTTGCCGATGTGTTCGTGAATTTGAGTTCGCGCACGACCGGTTTTGAACCGAGTTTGCTTGAGGCGATGGCGCAACAAAAGGTGATTATAGGTTCCGAAGTGAGCCCAATATCGACGATCGTCGAGCATGGGCAAGATGGCTTTTTGATTCGACCAGCTGACACAGGCGAATTGACGACTTTGTTACTCGATATTTTCAATGGTCAGCTTCCAACTGTTGAAATCGGTGACTCGGCTCGCAGAAAAGTTTTGAATCTCTTCGATACCGAGAAAATGGTCATTGAAACTATCAATGCCTACTATGCTATTCTTAGGACAACTGGCTTCTATAAAAAACGATAAGCAGGCAACTGGTTATGACAACTCTGGCCACACCGAGCGCAAAAGCGCACGAACGAGTCACGGGTCGCTGGAATCGCGATCTTCACGCTGAAACAAAATTCGATTGGCTTATCTACTGCATCAAGCAAGTGAGCGGGACGCCGGCTCCATTTTTCTTCATTGCATTTATCGCTGCGGTGTTTGCATCTCGTGCCGCGGTTGAGATTTGTGCATGGGCCACAGCCGCATCAACCGTGACGTACATAATTGCGGATCGGTTCGCGAAAGAAAGAGAGTTTGCGTTCTGGCGCGCTGGTTCCGACCTTTTGTTGTTGGGCTTTTTTGTCGTGTCAGTCGCAGGAATTGCGCAGTCTTCAACGGCCGAAGAATTCGTAAGCGGGGTGGGTTCTCTTCGTTGGATTCCGCTCATCTATATTTTTCTTTATACCTGGCAACTGTTTCCGGGACTAAACAGGATGTTCTACATTTTGGTAGGCACTGCATCTTTGACCGCGATCTACGGGCTCTATCAGCACTTCGCAGGTATTGATGTCGTCCGCGGAATGGCGACGCTGCCGTATGCGCCCGTTACCGGCTATGCGTACTCGATGGCCGTTGGATTTTATCGGCACCCTGAAATTTTAGGAACGGTCCTGGCGGTTATTTTGCCGCTGCCGATTGCGGCCTTTATGCTTGCCGACCAAAGAGAAAAGCCGATCGTGCCGTTCTTGGCGTTACTCGTGAGCCTTATTCTGGCTGCTGCGATTTTTTGGACATACAAGCCGGGCATTTGGATTGCGGCGATTGGTAGTTTTGGAGTGACATTACTTTTGCAGCCGCGACGCCACTTCATCACGTTGCTGATCGCAGGTGCGTTCATTGCTGGAGTTACGTTTGTCACTTATGGTTCGCCCGAGAATCTCACACTTCCTCTACAGAAAGCAGAACTTGCGCGCGGTGAGCGACAGCGAATCGAAATTAACGAACAAATTAAAATTTGGGGCGAACACGTTTTGATTGGCGCAGGGATGAAGGCGCGCGAAGTGCGTTCAACCGAATCCCTCGACGGTAACGTGTATTTCCAATTGCTCGCGCAAACCGGCACACTTGGTTTGGCGTTTTATCTTTTGTTCTCGCTGAATTTTCTTCTTGGGGTCTATCGCATTTGGAGAGAAATTCCGAACACGCACTATTGGCACAAAGTTCTTTGCACAAGCGGCATAGGTAGCATGGCTGCGTTTCACGTTGCCGGTCTATACTGGCCAACACTCTCCGACTCACATGCGCTTTTTCTTTTCGTCTTCATGATTTCCGCACTCAGCTACCTCGCCCAGCAATACGACCGAGGCCTAGTCCCCG
>JANOUF010000307.1:0-4907 GCA_031416685.1 Bdellovibrionales bacterium | reverse complement strand
CGAGAAATTACCGTTGTCCGAAGGACCGCAAGATGCCAGAACAAATGCTTCCAGATTGGGGCCAGCGTGAGGGAGGGAAAAATGTCAGGTGTGCTGGATAGAATTTTGAGGGAGGCTCATGGGGCGAAGTTGGCGGGCGAGGGCTTTCTCGCGGTGTTCGACTTGGACTCCACTCTTTTGGATCTGACTAAGAGGATCAAAGAGATTCACTTAGCTTTTGCACGCGATCCTCAGTGGCTCACCAAGTACCCAAAGGAATGTTTAGCTCTTGAAAGCATTTTGGTGTCGCCAAAAGATTGGGACATCCGCGACGGCCTCGAACGCGCTGGCCTGCTCGAAAAAGATCGCCCCGATTTTTACAAAGACATCTACACCCACTGGCACAAATACTTTTTCACCAATGACTATCTCCATTTTGATGAACCCCTCCCCGGCGCTGTTGAATTTGTGCGAGCGCTTGAAGAAGAAGATGCAACTATTATGTATCTTACTGCGCGCGAAGTGAGCCGCGCAGATGTTGGTACACGCAAGCAACTCAAACAGCTGGGGTTCCCACTTGATGAAGAGCATGTCGAATTAGTTCTTAAACCTCATGACGAGATTGATGATGCAGATTTCAAAGCGATGGTCATCGCAGACGCGGCAGAAGAGTTCGATCATATTTGGCTTTTTGAAAATGAACCCGTCAATCTCAACCGCGTCCAATCGAGTTCGCCACAAGTAAATCTTGTTTTCATTGAAACAACTCACTCCGGGCGAGAACAAGTTTCAGCGGAACTTGCGCGCATTCCGCACTTTGAAGTCGACTTAAAAGCATTTCGGGAATTCAAAGACTCGCACTAGAGCTAACGTTCTGGTTATCCTGCTGGCAAACGTACGACTGGAATTTGAAAACCAAGATGTGGTAGCGCAAGAAGGATCGACGCCATAACGATCGTGTGCGTAAGTTTTCCCGAACGAATCATTTCGTAAACTTCATCAACAGATTTTTCCACAACGAGTATGTCTTCATAAGGATCCGGCTGCGGCTCTCCCACTTTTTTGCAACCATAACCTATGTAGGTATGCATAGAGTTCGTCTGCATTGCTGGATTTGGGTGATGGCTTGCGATGAGCTTTACTTCAAAAGCTTCATAACCCGTCTCTTCGCGCAGTTCGCGAGATGCAGCTTCTAATGACGACTCACCTTTGTGTGGGTCAGTCGAGCCGCCCGGTATTTCCCAGGTCATTTCTCCTGTTGCATGTCGGTACTGCTCAATCATCACGATCTTGCCTTCTTTCGTGACTGGCACCAGGTTTACCCAATCTGGGAACTCCATCACGTAATAACGAGGCATGACCCGCCCGTCTGGCATGTCACATTCGTCTACGCGAAGGCGGAAAATACCACTTGAAAAGAGCTCTTTGCTTGACCGAGTTTTCCATTTACGACTCAAAACACCTGCCTCCTGGCTACGAAGTTTGACACCCTTTGCGAGGTGCGCTAACTCAAATCTTACGAATGTTAAAAATCATTGCAACACCAATTGGAAATCCAGCCGATATCACTCTCCGAGCAATTGAGAGCTTAAAGTCGGCCGACGTCGTCATTGGCGAAGAGCGGCGCGAAGTCTCAACACTGCTAAAACGTTTAGGTGTTGAGAACAAAGAAATTCAGCTTCTCAACGAACACACGACTGACGCCGAAGTCGTGGATCTTCTGAAACTTTGTCGTCAAAAAACAGTCGCACTTGTATCTGATGCTGGAACTCCTGGCTTTTGCGATCCAGGCGCTCGACTCGTATCAGCTTGCCGCGCTGAAGGCATACAAATCACATCGCTTCCAGGTGCTTCAGCGTTGATGTGTTTGGTTTCCCTTGCGGGCAGCCAAATGAAGAATTTTATCTTCGCGGGATTCCCGCCCGCAGAGCGTGACCAACGCGCCGAAGTCTTAAGTCACTATGCAACTGAGAAGAATGCTGTCGTCTTGATGGACACTCCCTATCGCTTAGCAAAGCTTCTTTCTGAACTTGCAGGGTTTGCGCCCGAGCGAAGAGCGTTACTCGGCATGGACTTCACTTTGGAAACAGAGTTGATTTTAGAGGGCACGCTTAAGCATCTAGCAATGCAAGTGGAAGATCGCAAAGCCGAATTCATGATACTTCTCTATCCAGATGCGACTCTTGTACAGCAAACACAACGACCTCCACGAGCGCAGCAGCCGCCCGCACCTAGAGCGCCGCAACGGTCTTCGAGTAAAAAGCGCTTTACACCGGGACGAAGAAGACGCCCATGATTCAAAATTTAAAGAAGTACGTTTCGTCGCTCATTATTTTGCTTCTTATGTTCAGCGTCTCTGTTTATTTTGCCGGTTCCCTTCCAGAGTCGGTAGCGACCAAGTTCGATTCTCTAGGAAATCCGACTCAATATACAAACAAGTGGTTTGCGGTTTTATTTTTGCCCGGACTTTTTCTACTTTTGATTTCAACGCTTCCGGCGTTTTTAAAACTCTCCCCTGCAAGCTACAAATTCCAAAGTACACATCTGCTTCCGCGTACGTTAATGGCGACAGGGCTTTTGCTTTTGTGTATGCACTACGGACTACTCTCGCACGCCTTTCGCGCAGACGGGCTCGCATTTTGGTTTTCACTCGGACTTGGCCTTTTCATGATCGCCCTCGGCACTGCCCTCGAAGATAGCGAACGCAATTTCTTTATCGGCATTCGCACACCCTGGAGCTTGGCTTCGGAAGCAAACTGGAAGGCAACTCATAAGTTCGCAGCAAAAATTATGGCGATCACGGGAGTCTTGCTGATTGTCATGTGTTTAATTGCTCGACCGAGTTTTGTGATCACGATCGGCTCAATGATTTTTGCGATGATCATCCCCGTTTTTTATTCTCTCTGGTATTATCAAAACATGGAGAAAAATTCGTGAGCGCCACGGTTCGACCTGCAAACGAGGGCGATGTCGGCCTTATACTTTCCTTCATTCGTGGCCTAGCAGAGTATGAAAAGCTCGCACATGAAGTGGTTGCTACCGAAGCCGACCTTCGCCGGACTTTGTTTGGGCCTCAGCCCCAAGCGCAAGTTTTAATCGGCAATTGGAATGACAGACCGATTGGCTTTTGCCTCTTCTTTCGTAACTACTCCACTTTTTTAGGCAAACACGGGCTCTATATCGAAGACCTTTTTGTGTTGCCTGAGTCGCGCGGCCACGGTGTCGGCAAAGCATTATTGAAAGCCGTAGCAAAAATTGCGGTCGAACAGGGCTGCGGTCGCATGGAATGGTCCGTTCTTGACTGGAATGAATCCGCGATTCAGTTTTACCGATCGCTCGGAGCAACGCCTATGAATGAGTGGACCGTTCAACGTCTCGCGCCGTTTGATTTTCAAAGACTTGCCAACTCATAAAACCTCACTGTCTAATGGCAAACGTGAGAATACTCGTTGGCTTTACAGCACTCTTAATTTCTTTTTCAGCGCACGCGTATCCAGACTTTATCGGTTATGGATATACCAGCTGCCAAACTTGCCACTATGATAGCCATGGAAATGGACCGCTCACCGATTACGGGCGCGCACTCTTTACTCAAGAAATTGCGGCAAGAAGTTTTTGGTTACCGAAAAGCGTGAGCGATGAGATGGCCGCTGAAGCGAGCGGTTTTATTCCTGGAGTGGAACTTCCGTTCTGGATTCGACCATCGCTCAAATACCGCGGTTTATACTTAGTGCAAAATCCAGGTGGCGATGAACGCAAGATGACTCTGACCATGCAGGGCGATCTCAATTTGGTGTTCAGCGCAGATCAAGATTCCAGCACCGTTTTGGTTTTGAACTACGGCGTACTCCCGAAGAAGAAGGACTACTACGGTAATGGCAAACAGGTCGACGCTGTTTCGCGCGCGCACTACATCCGTTTTTATCCAACGAAGAAGTTATTAGCCGCAGTTGGTCTGATGGATATCGCTTATGGTCTTCGCATCGAAGATCACACAGCATTTAACCGCGGTCGAATCGGACTTGGAATGGACTCGCAAACGCATGGCTTGAAACTACATTTCATTGAAAAAGATTGGGACGTGGCAGTTCATGGCTTTGCGGGAAATATGTTTCAAGAAAAAGATGATCGTCTGGCCGGAGGCTCGGCAACGTTTGAATATGGAATTTTAGAAACCAATCGTCTCGGGCTTTCCGTTCTTCAAATGAAAAATGAAACCGTCACTTCCAGCCGACTCGGAATTCATAACCGATGGGGAATTACCGATGCCCATGGTTCAAGCGTTATTGCCGAGCTTGGTCTCAAGCAAGACAAAGCGAGCACCGCGACGACGAACACACCATATGGAACATACGGACTCTTCCGGGCGATGGTTAATCTTGCTCGCGGATTCAATATCCTCTCGACGATTCAGCGCGACCAAAGCGAAATTAAATTCAGTTCGACAGAAAATCAACGCTGGGATTTTGGTTTCCTTGTTTATCCGTGGGAAAGAACCGAAGTCAGACTCACGACTGTTCAGTTAAAACAATTCTCACCGGCAGCTGCGACAAAAGATCTTTGGCAAGTTCAGGGGCAAGTCCATGTTTCGTTTTAAACTGCTCGTGATAATACTTATGCTTGCACCGCTGACTTGCTTCGCGGCTCAAAAAAAAATCGGCCAAAAATTTGGCCAAAAATTTGAACGACGTGTGGAAAAACCGAAGCCCCCGAAAATTTATTCAGACTGGGAAGTCGGCGGAAGCTACTTGATTTGGAATGAACCGATTCGCACGAGTCGCGGCGGAGTTGAAAGCCAAGGTTTTGCAAACTATGGCGGCTTTGGTGTCGGTGTTGAAAAACATTGGCGCAGAAAACGGATGCTCTATTCAACGATGTTGACCGTTGCAGCCGGCAAAGTATCGAGCGGCGGATTTTCTCCTGCGACA
>JANOUF010000306.1:0-2456 GCA_031416685.1 Bdellovibrionales bacterium | reverse complement strand
CAAAGTTTACGTTGATGGCGATCACCGATTCGCACCTGAAACAATTGCGGCACTGAAAAAAAAGGGTCATGAAGTCGAAGAATCATGGATGGGCCTCGGCTATGCAGTGCAATTGAGAGACGGCCTGTTGGAATCCTCGTTCGATTCGCGAGGCGACGGCGCGAGCGCCGGCTTCTGAAAGGTGCCTCATTGCGGTAAATCCCGCTCTCCGTTTTTGCGACCCAATACAATAGGCAAGGTTATATGGAAATTCGGGAAATGCGACATGGTGATATCGAAGAAGTTACGAAGCTCGCTCAGCAACTTGGCTATCCGAATACTCGCGAAGAAATTGAAAATCGCTTTGATGCTGTTTCAAGATCAGGAGATCATGCTTTGTTTGTGGCGTGCGAAGTGGATGTTGTTGGCTGGGCCCAAATCAATCGGGAGGCTGCAACACTTCTCTCAGACCCTCGTGCAGAAATCACGGCACTAGTCGTAGACGAAGCGGCGCGTGGACAAAATATCGGAAAGCTATTACTGGCCCATGCTGAACGATGGGCAAAAGGGCGATCACTTCATATCGTTCGCTTGCGCTCAAACGTAAAACGCACTGATGCGCATCGTTTTTATTTGCGTGAGGGGTACGATATTCAAAAATCGTGGCATCTATTTGTGAAAGAACTGAAATGAGTCGGATTATTTTTATTTTGGCCGTGCTTGTAACAACGCAATCTTCGCACGCGAAAAGCGATTCGAAAGCCACCCCGGTGAAGAGTGGACCGGCTGCTGTCGCCAACGAAGAAACAACTGATGCGAAAACGGCTGAAACTCATCGCACATTTCAATTTGTGCCACAAGTTGCGACAGTGTTTCCAACATTTATAGGCGGTGGTGCAGCTGTCGCATTATTCGATACTTACGAAATGAATTTTTTGTATGGAGTAACTCCAAAACTTTACCATGAGACCATCGCAAATGTGGCCGCAGATATGGCGACACGGCCTTCGTATGAAGGCATTGTGAATACTGCGTTCGATAATAATTCTCTGATTCGAAGCGCTTTCTTATACAATTTCAAAGCGGCGCGACAAGGGTGGAATGCCGGATTTGCTTTCTCTCTTCTAAAAGCCGACGGTATTGCACAACTCAAAGATGTCGACGAGTCATCTGATAGCTCGGGGCTCGCGGCCCTAATCGCTCTTTTGATCGGCTCAGGCGAAGATCCGACGATTCAACTCAAAAGCGAACTGTTTATCGCTGAACTTAATTTTGGATATAAATGGCTAATAGCAAAAAAGTTTTCTCTAGGCGCAAGCCTGGGAGTTGCAAAGGTACTCTCGGCTAAGATGGATCTTTCGACTGCACTCCCAAATTACGATTCATCAGACGAAGGCGAAAAGACCCTCGGAGAAGCCGAAAACGATCTGGAAGACGTCGTTGTGGATTATGGGATAACGCCGACCCTCGGTCTCTCGATTGCTTACGGATTCTAAATGGATTTGATCTAATTTTTCCGAGCGCGCTTCTCGCCCGGCTCGGTGAAAGAGCGAAGATCAGAAACCTCGATCGGCTGGCGCTTCTCGAAAGGTTTCAAGCGTATCGGGCATGCCGGCAGATCGCACGACGAACAATAGTTTCGACGGCACGGATCGAGATGGAAATTCGCTTCGCCGCTATACGAATAATCTTCAATGAATTGTTTTTCAAACTTATCTAGTTTTTCGTGTGCTTCATTGATTTGCCAAAATTCGGGCACAACCATGTGCGCATCGATGTGGTGAAACCAACCCGCTCGGATGATTCGGACGTGATGTATCTGAATTATACCTTGGCCTGCGTGGCGTTCGAATACGGCCGCTAACTCTTTTAGGAGACCGACATCTTCTTCGTCCATCAATCCCGAAATCGAAACGCGAATAAGTTTGATGCCTGTCCATGCGAGGTATCCGCCAGCGGCAAAAGCGACGAGAATATCGAGCCACTCGAGCCCGGAAAATTGCACCGTGATTAAAGAAACAACCACGGCGGCACTCGTCCAAAAATCTGAGACGACGTGTTCTCCGCTCGCGACGAGTGCGGGTGAGCGATTTTTTTTACCAACGGACTTTAAGTAAATTCCAAGAAATAAATTAGCCGAACCCGCAATGGCCAAAATTAAAGTTCCTTCAGATAGATCGTGGAGGACATTTCCCTGTACTGCAGCGCGAACGGCTCCATACAAAATAAAAAATGCTGCGAAGAAAATAAGTCCGCCCTCGAAAGCCGAAGAGAAATATTCGATTTTGCCGTGACCGTAAGGGTGATCTTCATCGAGCGGAAGAGCCGAATAATAAATTACAAATAATGAAAGGCCTGCGGTGAGAACGTTAACGATGCTCTCCATCGCGTCGGAGTAGGCGGCTTGGGAATTCGTAATATTGTGCGCCCAAAATTTCGCCAGCAAAATTAGAATGCCGACAACCAGCGAGAGTGTC
>JANOUF010000305.1:0-7212 GCA_031416685.1 Bdellovibrionales bacterium | reverse complement strand
CATAGTAGACCGATCCGTTGGCTTGGTAAAAATAAACGCTGATCGCGGTTGGTTGCGCTACAAGTGGGATTTTTTCCAGGTATCCATTAAAAAGTGTAGAGTCGTCATGAGCAAATCTAAGGCCGATAATTTTAATTTTTGAAATATCAGCAGGTTGATAAATACTGGAGCTGCCGCTCCAGTGAAGCTGGCCGCCCACGACTGAGTAGAGTGACAACACGACCTCTCCACAGACCTTGTCTTCAGCTGCGCTGTTGATTGCCGTCACGCAGTAGCTGAGAACTCGTGAGTCCGCGAACGAATCAATAACCATGGTGTATTCAGGTGTTGTGGTAGTGAGCGGGTTGGCGAGACCAGCTATTTCCCATTGGAAGGAAGTCGCGTTTTCCGCTTGGAGGACTACCTTGTAGGTGGTTTTAGGATTTGGAATAATCAGCTTTGACTGGAAATTAATAAATCTTGGCGGAAGAATGACATTCCAAGAATACGAAACAGTTTTCAGTAAATCGCCATTTAGATTTCTGCCTTCGACCTGGATGGAATGCGTGCCAACCACAAGATTCGAATAAGTAATGCCGTTGGTACAGTCTGCGGGAGCCGCGGTATCAAGAAGGCAACTTAAGGTCGCAATTGCGGACCCACGTTGAAACTGAAAGATGGCGCTGGGGTCGGTTGAACTTGGCAGCGGTTTTGCGCTCAAAAGAATCGTAAATAAATCAGGAGACAATACTGCAAACTCCAGCGTTTTATCAGAGCTGTTGCCGATGATGTCAGTCGCCTTCACTGAGAATGTATGCGCACCTAAAGCCAGATCATTTTTCTGAGCGGGGAGCACGCAAGCGGCAAATGGTTCATTATCAAATCGGCAATCAATGATGTTGGTGGTTGTTCCAAAATCAGTGGCTGTAACATTAAATTTTGCATCATTGGCATCAGTGTTGATCTGAAAATTCGCAGTTATCTGAATTGTGGGTGGGGTTGTGTCGACACGAAAACTTTGATTGACGTGGTTTTGCGTTGCATCTGAAAGTTTTAGGTTGTGATTTCCATCATTGAGATTGGCTAATAGCACTGTGACTTCACGCGCACTTGGGCCGGCGGGAATCGTTTTTGCCCAAAGACTGCCGCAAGCAACAGTCACGTCGTCGACAGCACAAGTGAGAGTAGTAAGATCAAAAGTATTCAGGGCAGTAAAGATGAACTTAACACTTGTCTCCCGCGTGACGGCCGCGGGGAACGCATGCAGTTGAATTTTTTGGCTTGGATTATGGGTGTAAGAAGAGTTTGCAGCTGACGAAGACGAGGGAGAATTGCCAAGGGTACTAGACTGATAGCTCGTGCCGCAATTCTGAAAACTTAGAGTCGTTATTAAAGCAGAAACAAGAATTGATAAGCTGACGATTTTACGTTGGTTCATTAATTCTCCCAATAAACGTACTATATGACTGCCTCATTTTGATCGGTTTTTTTGAGTGATTACTTGAGAATAAATGGCTCAAATTCTCATTTTGAGATCGCCCGCGCGACTGACGATGATCCTACTACTTGAGAATTAACGACTTGGCGGCGCGAAGCTCTCTGAGTGAAACCGAATGTGATAGCAAGGCTTGGTTACCAAGCGTGAGTTTTCTTGGTAATCGATTTGAAGCATCGGTGTTTAAGGCTTGGATTAAAATGTGGTCGCCGTTATCTAGCGTGATATTTACTGAAGGGAAGATCGGAAGTGAAATTGCTAACTCGTCAACTCCCGGGATAACTGGAAAAAGGCCGATAGCAGACCAAACGTACCAAGAAGAAAGAGCGCCGAGATCGTCGTTGCCAGATAAACCGTTCGGAGTGTTCGTAAACTGAGTGTTAAGTAGCTTATGAACAGCCGAGTAAGTTTTCTCAGGCGTGCCTGTCCACAGGTAAATATACGGAACAGCAAATGAGGGCTCATTACCGATATACATGTTCGGCGAACTTTGACCGGCGTTTGAATTAGATAAAAAATTATCAAGGCGCCGAATTGTTTCTTGATTGCCGCCGATGCGAGAGATGAGCTCTGTGATATCAAATGGAATCATCCAAGTGTATTGAACGGCGTTACCTTCAACGAATCCTTTTTGTGAATTCGGATCAAATGGCGTGAGCCAACTTCGATCAGGCATAAGCGGGCGAATGAGTTTTGTTTTGGGATCAAAATATTTACGCCAGTCGAGTGAGCGACTGAGCATCGCTTTCGCCAAGCGCTGATCGCCAAGAGCCTCAGCGAATTTTCCGATGCCATAGTCAGCGCTCGCAAACTCAAGAGCCACAGCTGCTGAGCCCCAGTGTTGTTTAGTATAAGGCAAAAATCCGTGTTCGATAATTTCCTTAATTCCAATACGCGTAAGTTTTCCCTGGCAATTTGAAGCAGGATCAAGTGCAGTTCGCATCATAAGCTTTAGAGCTGACTGATGATTGAAGTTACGTGCTCCGAAAGCAAAAATATTAGCGACAATTAAGGCTCCAGGGTCGCCGACCATAATGCTCGCTTCAGTGTTGTTCAGCGACCACTTTGGATAAGCTCCACATTGCTCGGCCGATCGGATCAGCGAGTGAGCCATATCAGAAGCCTCTTTAGGGAAGAGAAGCGCTAGCAACTGAACTTGTGAGCGATAGATATCCCAGCCAGAAAAGTTCACGTAAAATGGACGGGTTTCATTAATGTAAATTTTGTTATCAAACCCGCGATACTTTCCGTCGACGTCGCTTCCGATATTTGGGTGAAGCAAAGAGTGATAGAGCGCAGTGTAGAAAACGGCTAGCTGATTACGATCGCTCGACTGAACTTGAATTTTACTCAGAGCCTTGTTCCACTTATTGGCCGCAAGAGCTTTGATAGATTCAAAATTCCAATCGGAATTTTCGAGTTTTAGATTTTTAGTTGCGCCATCCGTTGATACAAGCGAAACCCCCGACTTCATCAAAAGTGGTTGGCCGTCATTGATAAAACTTATGATTCCAATTCCATTTCGAAATTTCTTTTCGACTGCGGCTTTGTTGAACTCCATCGAAAAGAAAGTTTCGTACGTCGCCTTTGAACTACAAAAGCCTCCGCCACTCATTTGACCGATATACTCGCTCGAACTTCGATACTTTACTGTTCCGCGGCTAGCTCCGACTCCATTGCGATTGGTATTGATGAAGAACTGAATTCGATCACCAAGTTTTGCCTTTGGAAAAGTGAAGCGAGCAAAACCTGTTCTCTCTGTGGCCGTCAACTCAACAACTGTTTGATTTTCAAAAGCGACTTTATAAAAGCCGGGAGTCGCGATTTCATTATTATGGTTAAACGAAGTAAGTTCCGGCAGCAGTTCACTGGTGCCGATCGAAACCATAAAGGGAATTTCGCCGGTGTTAGCACAGCCAGGTCCGCTTAAATGTGTGAAGCTGAAGTGGCGTATAGCTGAATCTAGATAGTTGTAGCCAGAAGTTTCAGGGTTTGCAGTGTCAGGGCCAATCGTTACTAGCCCAAAAGGTACGACGGCTCCCGGGTGAGTAGCGCCACCTTTTCCACCAGGAACAGGATCTTTCACATCGACAGCAGCGGTACCCACAAAAGGATTAACGAAATGTGCGGGTTTGAATGAGTTTGTGGCCCAACTAGGGATAGAATTTAACAGAACTAGAGATGAGATAATAACGCCTGAGTAAAAATTCACTTCGTAGATACCTTTGGTATTTCGGGAAAATGATTCCAGTGAGTTAGAGCCAGCTCCACAAACATGGCATTTGGCCATCCGAAGTCTGCGCGAGTAAATTTAGTGGGGTCGTTGACGTCGACAGACTCGTGCAAGCCGCTGGAGCCGTAGTCTGAACTAATAAGCCTTACAATTGCGTCTTCAAATCCGCTCGATGTAAGACTGGTGACGGCTTCAGAAATTAAACTAAGTGGCCATACCATGTCTCTAGGAGTGTGCGGACTTCCAATCCCCCGAAAGATTTTACCTGCAAAATAAAAAGGATTTTTGGGGCTTAACATGCGTGCACGAGTTCGTTGATAAAGCTCATCCCGACTATCTACGAATCCGTAATAAGGTAGGGTCAACAAACTTGGTAAGTTTGCGTCGTCCATTACAATTGCATGACCTAAGCCATCTACTTCATAAGCATAAACGACCTGGTTATCCCGCGTGCGAGCAATTCCGAATCGCTTGATAGCGGTCCGTACTTGATTTTCGAGCTCTAATGCTGCTCGGGCGGTTATTTTGTCGTTCATCACTTGGGTTGCAATTTCATGAAGTGCGTTCAAAGCTTGGGCTGCCATTGCATTAGCTGGAATCAAGAAGTTGTAATGGCATCGGTCATCAGAAGGGCGGAACCCTGACCAGATCAAACCCGTGTACGCAACCGGATTTTTTAAAAGATGGGGATGGGAGTATTTTGAATTTCTATTGTGGTCCTGTTCATTCTTCATTGTGCGAAGCGCGACTTTGAACCCAGACCAAACTTCTTGTGAGAAGATGCTCGGATCGTTTGTAACTTTCCAATAGGTCCAAGCAAGAAGAATGGGATTAGCTAAAGAGTCGAGCTCATACTTGCGCTCATGGATGGTGTAATTTTCATAAAATGCATTGGCATATGGATCGAGAGAAATGTAACGAGCCTGTCTGATAACAACACCTTTAATTAGGTCAGCGACTGCGGGATTATTTTTCGCAAAAAACAAATAGGGTCGAACTTGAACGGAGGAGTCGCGAAGCCATTCGGCATGAATATCGCCGGTGCTGACGTAAACGGTTCCGTCGTTGGCTAGTTTGAATTGCGTATCCAGATTTTTCAGAGCTGCGGTATAGATCCTGACCAACTCGGCACGATTTGGATTCGAACTAACTTGAAGATGTGGAGCTAAGTCTTGAAGACGTGGAAGAGTTTTAGCTTGGGCGTAAGTAGTTAACGAAATGAGTACACTGAGTAGGACGCCTATTCGCATGGCCAAACGTGTAGTCACGGACCATGCCTGAGTCAATCCGAACAAGCGATTTGAATAGTTGTTAAGATTGATACCGTTCCCGGCGAGGTCTGCGATGAATGATAAGTGGCCCCTCTAACCTGCTTGAGTCAGTCCGAAGAAGCTGTTAGATCGTCAGTTATGAAAATGCGTTCTTTGGTCACAATATTTTTCGCTGTTAGTTTACTGACCTCAGCCGCAGGAGCGCAACCGGGCGAGTACAGGCGAGGTGTGCAGCAGTTTCCCTGTTTACAGTCGATTCCCAAAGGCCATCAGTTAAATCTCGATTTTGGCCAACTCTGCTTTTATGAGCAAGCGAATGCAAAACTTTCTCAGCCGACTCAATATCGAGTGGTCTATTTCGGTGACTCAATAACTCTAGGTTGGGGAGCCCACGTTCAAGGGTTGATCGCTACCGATACAATTAACCGCGGGATCAGCGGTCAAACGACTGCTCAAATGTTGGTTAGATTTCGTGCCGATGTCCTCAACCTAAAACCTCGTGTGGTGCACTTGTTGATGGGCGCCAATGATATTGCCGGAAACACAGGGGCCACTTCAGTACAGAGAATCAAAGAGGCAATAGCGTCGATGGCTGAGCAAGCTCGGGTTAACGGAATACGAGTTGTGCTCGCGTCAATACTGCCGGCCACACGATTTTCATGGCGCCCTGAAATCAGCCCGAGTCAGACAATTCGTGAGATCAATCAGTGGTTAGAAGGTTATTCGAAGCGCGAGGGATTTATTTATGTTGATTACTATTCCGTACTCAACGACGGTCAAGGCGGCTTTGCCCCGATGCTCGCGAACGACGGAGTCCACCCGAATGCAGCCGGGTACGATAGAATGAAGCCCCTAGCTGCAGAAGCTATTCGTAAAGCCGCTCAATCAAACTAAAGTTTCGCGCGGAGCTGTTCTAAAGCAACATAAGCTCCGCCCAAAACTCCAGCTGAGTTTTTGAGTGAGGAAACTTCAATCGCCGGCAGTAAATCCACGCCCACTCGACGTCTTTCTAAATGTTTTTTTAAGTTCAACTTTGTCCGAGGGACAAACAGAGAAGCTGAATTCGCAAAACTTCCGGTGAGGACCACGATTTCAGGAGAGTAGAGCGAAACATAGTTGTTAATCGCGATAGCCATGAAGTCAGCATAGTCGTTAAAGGCTTCTATCGCTTGGCGGTGACCTTTTCTTGCAAGCTGGTCAATTTCTTTAGCAGAGAGAAGTTTTTTTCCAAAGCGCCTCTGATTTCGGCGTTCAAATGAGCGCCCTGAAAGATAACCTTCGGCACAACCTTTGTTGCCGCAGCCACAGAGCGCAGACTCATCGTTACCACCAATAATCGTATGTCCCGCTTCAGGGTGAAGTCCTCTTCCGGCCCTTACGAGCTGGTCATTCACTATCACTCCCGCTCCGAGTCCGGTTCCGAGAGTTAAAATCATCGAATTCTTATAACCTTTCGCTTTGCCTTTCCATTTTTCAGCTAACATAGCTGCGGCGGCATCGTTTTCAAGTGTTACGGGCAATCGAAGTTTTTGGCTCAGTAGCTTAGTGATGTGGACTTGTCCCCAGCTCTTCTTCTTACTCTTGGGATCAGAAAGATTTGTCGGATCAAGCAGCAGACCTTTGGAAGAAATGAGAGGGCCGGGCGCTGCGATTCCGACATGCTTAATTTCAGAGTGCTTACGTACGAAATTCTTACCAAGATCTGCCAGTTGCTGGATGACTACGGTTTTACCTTTTTCAACTTGCACGGGTACTCGAACTTCTTCGAGAATGCGTCCTTTGTCGTCGACAACGGCGACATGAACTTTTGTTCCACCTAGATCATAAGCAAGTACTTTCAATTTTTTCATGCGCTCAAAGAAGTAAACTGAAGCTTGACACCAAGCAAGCGAGTGCTGAATATCACGAAAAAAAAGGAGTACATGGCAATTTCAATCGTTGAGACTCCAGGTCAATCTAGCGAAAAGACTTACAAGTTTGCATTTGGACTAGTGACTTCACTATTTTTCATTTTCGGCTTTATCACGTGTCTGAACGACATTTTGATCCCTCACTTAAAAACTCTTTTCCAACTTGATTATGCTCGCGCTTCACTTGTTCAGCTTTGCTTCTTCGGAGCCTATTTCATCGTATCGCTTCCAGCAGGTCGCTTGGTCCATCGGGTAGGCTATCAAGGTGGCGCCGTTGTAGGGTTACTAGCAACAGCTGTGGGCTGCTGTCTTTTTTATCCTGCC
>JANOUF010000304.1:0-3107 GCA_031416685.1 Bdellovibrionales bacterium | reverse complement strand
TCGAGTCGGGGGAATTCAAATATGTTCAGTACGAATCCAACGAAAGCCACTATGGCTCTCGTGCTGGCGCTGTCTGCCTTTTCGACAGCTAAGGCAGCCGACACAGCAGAGAGAATAAGAGCCTTTCAAGTCTTCAGAGCCATTACGGGTGTTTCGGTTTCGATTGATGATTCACGAATCATTCAAATGGAAAACCAAATTGCTGCAGGAAATGAGCGAGCAGCAGCTGCGATCGCAAGTGGCGACCCACTGTTTTATGATGTGCGACTTCGTGACATGGCTAAAATCATGTCAAACCGCGAAGAAACCGTGAACGTACCTGTTAACGATTTCGTGGCAACATTTGTGGGTGCGGTTCGCGATGACCTCGATGCAAGACAACTTTTGACCGGCAACTTCTACTATCGTGGTGACCCTGCACTTGCAACATTCGCAGATACAACTCGGGTAGTGCGAAGTGCGCTGATCAATGACTTACTTAATTCAAATAACCATTACTCAGATATTGAACTTCGCAACCATTCGTTGTTTGCAAACTTAGTTCGTGTTGATGGCCAGCAATATCCTGTTGATGCGACTGTTTCAGCTGCGCTTCCCGATACAGCAGGTCTCATCACAACTCGTGCATTTATCGGAGCGCATGCTGATGCGGGAACTAACCGCCGTCTTGTTGAATACTCTTTTAGAGAGTTCATGTGTTCGCCAATGGAGTCATGGATGGATGCAAGCCGTCCTGACTCATTCATAGGACGAGACGTGGATCGTTTTCCTGGCGGCTCAAACGAACGATTCCAGATGACTTGTAAAGCATGCCACTCACAGATGGATTCGTTCCGACCTGCCTTCGCGCTTATCGATTGGGATGGCAACAGTATCAGAACAAGCGCAACGCCGGTTGCGAAGTTCTCGCGCAACTCAAACGTCTTTCCTTTGGGATTTGCAGTGCCCAACAATTCATGGACTAATCTTGCGACTGCGCCAAAGAACTTGGATAAGTTTGGCTGGCGTGATGGCGGAACGGGAAGCGGCATGAACTCTTTCGGGCGCTTACTTGCGAACTCGAAAGGCTACAGCAGATGTTTGACCAAGAGAGTTTTCACCGCAATCTGCAACCGCGAGCCGGCTGCTAGTGAACAACCCTCAATAGATTTGGTCGCACTCGATTTCGAGACAGATTACAAAATCAAACGTCTAGCTGAAACAGTTGCTGTGCATCCACTCTGCTTACCGAAGAGGGGGAGCAACTAATGAGACCATCAGTGCGCAAACAAATTTTAATCTGTGCCGCTCTACTGACTCTCGCGTCAGTTAACCAAGGTTGTTCAGGCGGATTTACCAAAATTAATAACCGCGATTCCGTGACCTCGTCTTCGATACTCGTTCCGGGTGCCAACGGGACAATGGTTCCTGCAAATGCGACAAAAACTACGGCTGTTAGTCACGCGGGTAATCTTCTTGATCACGTGACTGCGATGCATGGATTGGGAACGCCAAGTGCTGCGGCTCGGACTGGATACAATGACAACCGACTTCGTGTTTCAGAGACGGGTAAAGTCGATTCCGTCACTGCACCAATGTGGCTCGCGATCACAAACGTTTCTGGTCGCTCTTGCACAGATCTTGTGAATAAAGAGGCTGCGCTTGCAGATGCACAACGCACATTCTTCGTTGGTGTCAATTTCGCTGGAGGGCCTGATGCGTTGAAAGCATCTCCAGCAACAATTGACCGTACGATAAATAAATTGGCGCGAGCGGTTTGGGCGCGCGACGAAGAAGTTGCTGAACGAGACCTTATTCGTTCTGCAGCAATGGCTCAGTTCAGTGGAACAAACACAACTCAATTACGCTACATGGTTCGATACATTTGCTCTGCGATGACTGCATCGCTTGATGCTCACGACCGGTGAAAAAGAATTGCTGAAGAATATTGCCAAAGAAAAATGTTAGAGAACTCGGGGGAGTGTCATGGGAAATAAAAGACTAGAACTTGAAATAGAACGCGAGCGCCAAGTGCGCGCTCTTGAAAGTTACTTAAAGACCGGTCACGGAATGCCTAAAACCCGTCGCGAGTTTCTCGCAAGCGGAATGAAAGCATTCGGCGGTTATTTGATGGCTCCGAGTATTCTCCAGTTAATTATGTCCTCACAAGCACAGGCGCAAGTAGCAGGTTCGTGTGGTCCGACGGCAACGTCTGGATTGGCTCCGTTCATCAACGTAAACCTTTCAGGCGGTGCAGCCCTTCACAGTAATACGGTACCTCTCACAATTAACGGCGCGATGCTGACTTCGTATGGAATACTAGGTCTCGGATTGCCGGCCAATTTTCAGGTCACGCGTGATTTCGGAAACGTGCCGTTTGCAACTTCAGGAGCGACTCTCTTAAGTCCTTTCCTCGATGGCTTGAGAACTACGGCAGGGACTGCAAAAGATAAAACGGCTTGGGTCTCGGTATTTGCTCGATCACAAGATGACACAGACAAAAACGAAATGAGTATTGCCGGTCTCGTGGAGCAAGCGGGTTTAAAAGGTGCGCTCCTTCCGAATCTAGGCAATAAAGGATCTCGCACTGGCGTCGATATGCAACCTGCGTATAGAACTCCTTCACAAGCATTGCGTGTTAGTTCGTTCACTGACGTGTTGAACGCAATGACGGTAGACGGTGCCTACACTGGAATGTCGGACGCACAGAAAAGTTCGCTTCTTGATCTCGTGAAGAATTTAAGTGCTTCGCAGAAAGCTCGTTTGTCGGCAAATCCTTCGGGCGCGACACTTGGGCAACTTGTCGAGTGCGCGACCGGTAAAAACCTCGAGAATACGGCAAATATAGCAACAGCAGGAGTGGACCCAAGATTAGATCCGGCCGTTGCTGCAATCTGGGGAATTGCTCCAAACTCAAACGCGGGACAATTAACAAGTGCGAGTATTACTTATGCTTCACTTTCAGGAAAAGCCGGAGCAGCCGGAATTGATATCGGCGGTTACGATTATCACGGGCAAGCACGCACTACTACCGACCAAAAAGATCGTGATGCCGGCGCACTTGTCGGGCGAATTCTCAAGACTGCCGAAGTGATGAATAAGCCAGTGTTCATTCACGTAACGAGTGA
>JANOUF010000303.1:0-8966 GCA_031416685.1 Bdellovibrionales bacterium | reverse complement strand
TATGTGAACATGGCAATCCAGCTAATCGGCGGATGCACTTCGTGGGCACCTTTATGACCTTGGTGTTCTTGGCCTCGGCGGTTCTATCCGGGAACCCTTGGCTGCTTCTCGGAATGCCTCTCGTCGGCTACGGGATGGCCTGGATTGGCCATTTCTTTGTTGAGCATAATCGACCGGCTACATTTAAAGCACCTATCTGGAGTTTGATGGGTGACTACAAAATGTTCTTCCTCATGTGCATGGGTCGCATGGATGAGGAAGTCTCGAGATGCCAACAACTCATGGGGCGAACTCCACGGGTATGAGAGCATGGGCATGGCCAAAGAGCGCACTTAAGCTGCCACGATTTCAAGCACATCGGGGATATTGGAAGACGCTGGGACTTCAAGAAAACACCCTTGCTGCGTTTCGAGCCGCGCGCGAAGCGGGCGCTGAGATGCTCGAGCTGGATGTGCGACTCACGGGCGACCTTCAAGTCATTGTGTTTCATGACCGCGATCTTACGCGGATCGGGAACTCTCCACTTCTCGTAAGCCAAACGACGCTCCTTGAAATCAAAGCCAAAACGGGAGCGCCGTCGCTGAACGAAGTGTTGAGTGATCCAGATGTTCCGCGCTTGATCAATATCGAACTTAAAACTTCCGAAGTTTTTAACAGAGCACTTGAGAGTGAAGTTGCGCGTGTTGTGAAAATGGCAAAAGCTGAAAATCGAGTTTTGTTTTCCAGTTTCAATCCGCTGTCGCTGGGACGTCTCGCGCGGCTTCTGCCAGATGTGCCGCGAGCCTTACTCGTGTCACTTGATGAAACTGATAAGAAAAACAAATTTTACTTACGTAAAATGCTATTACGGCCTCTGGCTAAAGCGCACCTACTCCATCTTGATCAAAAGATGATTTCAAAATGGAAATTGAGGTGGTGGCACTCACTGGGCTACCCAGTGGTTGCGTGGACGGTAAACGATGAGCTTGAGGCACGGCGGTTATTGGATTTAGGTGTCGACGGCATTATCTCCGACGTGATTCTTAGCTTGTAACCATGACCCACACGACCCAGATGCTGGTGATGTGGTGAACCATTTGATCAAAACCGAGAGCGTTCCAATAGCCGGGGCGGCTTAAATTGTTGAAACGGCCGAGGTAGCGTGGGCCCGATTTAATTCGGTCCATGACGAAATGAATCGCGAAATCCGCAATCGCAAGCCACCAAACTTTTGGATTGAAAACGAGAACAACGGCTAAGGTCATCGTTCCGTGTACGAGACAATGCGTCGTGAGCGGAAGCAAGAAATCCCAATCAGGGCTGAATTTTCTAAGCATGTATTCGCGCTGAAGCGGGAAGTCTGCAATGAAATGCTTCACCTGGAAAAGAATCAGAAGAATGAATGCGGCGCCAAGTTGAGATTGAGCCATCAATCCACCAGCCTAAATTCGACCATTTCATCAATCTGTGCTTCTTTTGCAATTGCACGACGAACTTGGTTACGCTCATCAACGAAAACCTTACGTAGTTTTTCTTTTGTTTTTTCACGCGTCTTAATTTCAGCCAAATAGAGGCGATCGCGCTTTTCTTCGATAAGCGGATCTATTTTCTTTCTTTGTGCGGCAAAGGCTTTGCGTGCACGTTCGCGTTCTTCAGCTAACTTGCGACGAAACTCAACTATGACGGAGATACCAGCTTGCGTGGGTTTTGCGTTACGTTTCTTGAGATACTCAGCGAAATCTTTCACGCGCGCGCGATGTGTGCGAACGTTTGTCTCAACAGGTGCAGCGGCCTGTGCAACAGACAGCGCAACGGTGTTTACAATGATGAAAATCAGGATGCTTTTCACGAGCATTTTTCTAGCCTCAGATATAAATATCGGCGCTTTAACTGTAGAAAATTACAGCGGTCTTTGGTCTAGTCCGAATGTGTCGCAAAGTGAGACTTGAGGGGATGTTTGACTTCATTCTCAGAGCTCAGGCAAAGTGCCGTCAGTTTCGGGAGAGGTTAGCCTATGGAACATCTGATAGAGATTGCCGTCTACTTTGCTAAAACTTTGATTTTCGTTGGTGGCGCAGTCGTTGTTCTCGTCGTGCTTTTTCAACTTGCGGGGCGAACTCGCCACGCAAGGGTTCACCTTGAAATCGAAAAACTGAACAAGCGATATCGTTCGTATCGGCACGCACTTCAGACGCATCTCTTAAAGAAAAAAGATCTTAAGCTCTTTGAAAAGAAACTCAAAAAAGATAAATCGACATTTGATCGCAAGGTTTTCGTATTGGATTTCGATGGAGATTTGCGAGCCGTCGCGGTTGACCACTTACGTGAAGAAGTGACTGCCGTGCTCTCTGTCGCGCGACCAGAAGATGAAGTTGTCGTTCGTGTCGAGAGCCCGGGTGGAGTCGTGCACGGTTACGGCCTTGCGGCGGCACAACTCCGGCGCATTCGCGACAAAGGAATTCCCCTCACTGTTTGTGTTGATAAAATTGCTGCGAGCGGTGGCTACATGATGGCGTGTGTGGCTGATAGGATTCTAGCAGCACCTTTTGCGATCATCGGCTCAGTGGGCGTGGTTGCATCGCTTCCAAACTTCCATCGTCTCCTTGAAAAACATGACATCGATTACAAAGAAGTCACGGCAGGTGAGTTTAAGCGAACCGTTAGCGTGTTCGGAGAAATCACGCCTGCGGGATTTGAAAAATTCAAAGAGCAGCTTCAAGATACGCATGTTTTGTTCAAAGCTTTTGTTCAAAGTAATCGCCCGCAGCTAGATGTCGACCAAATCGCGACAGGCGAGTATTGGTTTGGTCTGCGAGCTCTGGAACTTAAACTAGTCGATGAGCTTCGCACGAGCGACGACTACCTATGGGCCTTACACGAGACGCGCGAGCTCTTGCGAATCAAGCATCACGGCAAGCGCAGCATAAGTGATCGGTTATCAGAGATCGCAAGTGCGACCTCTGAGCGAGTCTTTGAGCGCATGATCCGAAACGGATTCCTTGCGCGTTTTGGTATGTGAGTTACTTTACCAGCGGCGGGGTCGACGAGCGCGGGCGAGACTTCGCTCGGTATGACGCCAATACAAGATAATTCCAGAGCAGAGTAAAAGAATACCTGCGAAGAACATTGCGAACGCAGGAAGCGACGATCGCGCCGCCAAAGTTACGATCGCGAGTAAAAAGAAAGCGTAAGGCCGTGTTTCGTACATTACCTTTTCCATGCAGTTGCTCCCATCTACAATTGTTATAAAGCAAGTGCCACGCCAGACAGGGGCATTGTCAGTGCGAATTGAGGCGTCACTTTTTTACGAGTGTTCACATCGCAGACATATTCTCAATTTGAGACGCGTTTTTTTCGAGCGGGGGCTGGCGGGTAGCCGGCATACATGAGTGTTGCGCCACTTAGGATTTCGACGACACGATTGCGATTCTCCATCGCGACAGCTGGACATCCCCAACTACGGCCCTGGCGAACCTCTGCTTCACGAACATAAGGTGCACCGTGAAGCACGATTTTACGAGCGCGGGCGTTACTGTTCGTATCCGAAATTCCATCGAGATACATCGAGAGGCCCCATTTGCCGCGGTACTGATCGCCGGTTAGATAAAAGCCAAGCGAGGTTGCGTTCGATCGATCGACGTTACTGAATTTGTCCGCGAAGCCATCATGGTTGTCATCGGAACCTTTTCCGTGTGCGACATGCATCGCCCAAACTGCTCCGGTTTCCATGTTCACGATCCAAAACCGTTTGTGTTTTGAGTGCCGCGAATAATCGATAATTGAGATGCGCCTTTTGTTCGGAATGAGCGCGAGATTCACATGGTAATAAGCGAGCGCTCGCTCTTTAAGAACCTTTGGGATCGCATCTCCGCGATCGACACGTGTGTAATTCGCAAGGACATCGCGCAATTGCTCAGCAGTTAATTTTGGCTCTTGAAACTGACCAAAGAGAAATGGCTCATCGTAAAAATCCGCATCGGCTTCTTGGTCAGGATCATCAGGAAGTTCAGGAGGGGGCGCGTCAGAATCAATAAGGCGGGGGAATCCGTCGTCTAAGGAGTCGAATTGCGTAGTGTTATTATACGGATGTGGGCCACAAGCGGAGCTAGCTAGCGCCACGGCAATTGGAATTAAGATGGAACAGACTTTGTTCATCCTTAGATTCATTCAGCTCCTTAAAGTGAAATTGAATCGCGAAACCAGGATGCGCGGCAAGGAAGAAGCGCCAGAATGACGGGCGGTGTAATCAATGAATTCGCCCAAAATTGGCACTGATTTGTTGCAAGTACAGAGTCGCGCTCATGCGAAGAGACAGAACCTAGCTCGATCGAGGAATGAGCTTTGCAATTTTTTTTGTTGATGAGCACTCTCACCACAAATAAACGCACAATTCTTTTTTCGTTTCTAGCACTGACCCTTTTGTTCTCTGGTTGCGCTAAAAGCAAAAATATTGCGGATCTTAAGTCCCAATCTCTTGCCGACATGCTCAGCCCTGACGAGTTGGCTGAGGAAATGAAAGTCGATCGTCGAACTCGCGCTAAACAACAACCGAGCATGGACGCGCGCTTACAAATTTTTATTGATAAAGCAGCGCATGGCACCTCAAGTACCGCGCAAAAAATGATGATCTACTTAGATCAAAAATTGGTTGCTCGTTGGTATGTTTCTACCGGTCGCGAGCAAATGGAGACGTCCGTGTCGGGTCGGCGTTATAGATCAAGTACTCCGCGTGGAATCTTTCGCATCTACAAACGAGTGAAAAATTATTTCTCGAATACGTGGCAGGCACCTATGCCGTTCGCACAGTTTATCATCGGCGGTGTTGCCATTCATGCGACCACTGCGTCTCACTATCGTGAACTGGGAGCGCGTGCATCTGGAGGTTGTGTGCGCCTGCATTCTGAAAACGCGCAAAAACTTTGGAAGCTTGTCGCTGACGTTGGTATTCCCGATGTGGTCGTTGTCATCTATGACAGCGCAGTTCAAGCAGCACCTACGCTAGTAGCAAGCAAATAGTTTCTCAGAAGTGGGCGACTTTGCCGCACACTTCAAATTAATCCCAAAAACTCAAGTTCATCTCTACATGCACTATGTTCGCACAATTGTGGACGATTGAGGGCAATGGCACGTGCGCTTTTATTTTCGATATTAATGATAACGCTGAATTCGGGTTGCTCAGAAGCGAGGAACACTTCAGATTCGTGTGTTTTGAGTGCGCAGCAAGTTCCAGTTGACGAGTTCAGTGCAGTCCGCGCCCCTACGGAAGATTGGCTCAAGCGCGCACGTTTAAGCGAACTTCACCTTGCGCGTGCTTCATGGTCGGTGCGCTCGCACGCCCAACCGTATCGAGCTGATCTCAATATTTCTCAATTGCCTGAGTGGCCGTATTCCAACCGTCAGCTTCTTGAAGCGTTTCAGGCAGCGCGTGATGAACGTGTTTATGTGCAAAAAGGTTATCCGGCGTTTCCTAGGCGTGCGACTTGGCTTTTTCCTTATGACGGCTGTTGGGTGAGGGCCGCGAGTGCTGCGCAAAGTATTGAGCGCCTCGGTCGCATTCGCCCGGGGAAAATTTTTGTTTTCGGTCCTCTGCGTTTTCGCACGCGCTTTGATAGCAAGGGCATTGTTTATTGGTGGTATCACGTCGCGGCTGCGTACCGAATTGGAAACGAAGCAGTCGTTCTTGATCCAACAGTTGATCCACATAATGTGCTGACGATGCATGACTGGATTTCTCGCATGACGAAAGATCCAAGGAATACAAAAGTAAGCGTCTGCGATACTTATTCGTATTCAACGGGGAGCCGATGTATCGGTGGTTCGAATCGCCAAGAGAGATGGCTTCCGGGGCAGATTCAATCTTATATGCGCAAAGAACGCATCGAAGTGCGTGAAGTAGGGTTAAATCCGGAAGCGGTGTTGGGCGACAACCCTCCATGGAAAACCAGCGCTGTTAATAACGTGATGTTGCCGAATTTTATGTGTAAGTAGTGCGAGACGAATAGAGTCAGAACTCTAATGCAGAAATGTTGCGAACACAGCAAAGTTCGCTTCGATAAACCCTAACTTCCAGATCCAATCTCGTTGCAGTACAAGTGTGAGGCGCTAGACTTTACTCGAGAAGTGCAGTTGTGACTCTTTCGTCACATCAAGATGCTTGTTACTTCTTGTCCCATGACAACACACAACAGCCAGAAAAAATTATTCGCAATCCTATTAACGTCATTAGCTCTGCAAGCCTGTGGGTCAGGTGCAGATTCAATTACAGAAGACATCTTTTCGGATGCAGCAATTGAAACAACTAGCGAAGCGCAACCAATGGCAATTGAGGACAGCCGCAGAAAACGCTTCGTACGCGTTAATTTCAACGCGTTGAAAAAGGCGGTCAGCGCTGGCCAAGGAACTCTCAGCCTCAACCTTTTTAACGACAAAAAACTAAATATTATCGTGGACGAAGTTCAGAAAATTTCAGAATCGAACTTCGTCGTCGTCGGCCATGTACAAAACGATGGCAATAGTTCTGCAACTCTCGTAGTCAACGGTGATGCGGTTATCGCAAACATTCGCCGTGCAGAATCTGAAGAAAGCTTTGAAGTTCGTTACATGCAAAATGGCGTTCACGTTGTTAGTGAGCCGGTGACTAAAGAAGAGCAAGATGAAGATGAAGCATGCCCCGCAGAACAGGCTCCAGTCATTCCAGGTGATCGTCCGATGATTAGTGCGCCGCCAGTAAGAGCGGGCCAAGACACGGTCATGGCAACTCCAGTAGTCAGTATGTTAGTCGCTTATACGCCCGGTGCTCGTTACCGGCAGGGTGGAACTTCGGCGATGTTGGCGCTTATTCAAATGGGCGTTGCTGACACGAATACAGCTCTTGCAAACAGCGGTGCAAATCTGCGCGTTCGCTTGGCTGGGACAATGGAAGTTGCGCAAAACGAAACGGGCAATTGGTCGAACGATTTAAGTAATCTCCGTTCAACTACAGGTAGCACTTGGAATGAAGTTCACGCACGACGTGCTTCTCTCGGCGCTGACCAAGTTACAATGGTCGCTTCGTACTACGGACAGTGCTGCACAAACGGAATCGCTTACATTAAAGCGTCTTACTCAAATGCGTTTGCAGTCGTAAAGGCGTCCGCGTTTAACGCTTACACGTTTACTCATGAGCTTGGTCACAACATAGGTTTGAATCACTCAGACGGTTATGTGAATTCATCTGGTCGTTTCCGTACCATCATGGCGTACGGTTCTTATCCGCGAATTCGCCGCTTCTCTAACCCAAATTTGACTTACAATGGTTTCAGAACTGGATCGACTTATGACAACTCGGTAAAGATCATTAACTCCAATGCGTATCGCATGGGTGATCTCACTGGAGGTGCTTACGCAGCCGACTAAGTCCTCTATAATAATGGAAGCTTCCAAGGCCGCGGACCTCCCCGCGGCCTTTTTTACGTTTTTGGGCACAACGGTCAGGGCTTAGACAGCAAAGATTGTCCCAAATCCACTATATTTCAGATTCTTAAGGGCAAGGGCGTTGCATAAAGGATGTTAGCCCGATTCCAAAAAAGGATCTTATATGAAGAACGTATTCCGCTCAGTTCTACATTCTATTGTGTTTGCATCCGTAGCGATCACAGCGTCGTCTGCTTCAGCCAAGCAAACGGCAGATGAATTTATGAGCCCCGACGAACTCCTTCGCGAGTTGGGCATTGACCCAAACAAGTCGATCATTGAGCACACTTCAGCTGAGATGCCGCGTCTCGAAGTCGTGATCGATAAAGGCGCAGGCGAGACAACTGAAACGTCTCAACGTGCACTTGTTTACCTCGATGGCGAACTTCTTTTCCGCTGGAAGGTTTCAACCGGCCGTGAGCAAATGGAAACGGCAACAAAATCAGGTCGCAAGTATTTCTCAGCGACCCCTGTTGGAACATATCGCATACACACGCGTACTTTAAATCACCACTCGACACTGTGGGATGCAGACATGCCATTTGCCCAGTTCTTTAAGGGCGGTGTCGCAATTCATGCAACTACACCTTCGCACTATGCAGAGCTTGGCCAGCGGGCTTCGGGCGGCTGCGTGCGTTTGCGCAACACCAGTGCCGAAAAGCTTTATCGTTTGGTGAATTGTCTTGGAACAACTGAAACTGCAATCACCGTTGTGAATCGTACACCCCGTTCTGGAATTCCGGCTCCGCTTGCTGGCCGCGCACTCTGGGTTACTCAGTCTCCAACGTTTAGCCTGAACTGCCAAACGTTCGACGACTCACTCATCATGCCCGATGGGCGTGTGTTGCAGTGTAATCCAACTCGCAGTGATTTGCCTTGGGAGCGTCGCGAATGCGGAATTAAAAAATCAGTTGCGCGCAAGACAGGTCAGATCGGAACACCACAGCTTCCTGATCAACGCTCTGGGGTTGACGAGAGCAATCGTTTAATACCTACACCAATCGTTCCAGTTCAACCGATTCCACCAATGGTGACTCCGGTCGTAGAAAAGCGAAATGAACTCTCAACGGCTGGGTCATACAAGTGGCAAATGGACGACTACATGGTCCTTACATATTTGAAAGCTGCTCAGATTGCCAGACAACACAATAGTGAGACTTCTGCTCATAACTATGAGCGGCTCGCTCTGCAAGCGAGTCTCGCTGCGGATAAGCGTCAGCAGGACGCTAACATTGACCTTATCAAAGCCGCACCTGTTCGCACTCAACAAATTCTTAAAACTGATTCTGAGCACACATATCTCAATTATTTGAGAGATCGCACTTCAACGTTACGTTAATTTTGATTCCCATTTTTTAATAGTCCACGACGGATTTGCTTGGCTGCGATTTTTGTTTTCTTTTCGACGAGCATCGCAGCTTTCGCTTTTGCTCCACTTTTGAGATTGGCTTCGACTGAATTCGGTTGAAGCCCGCGAACTTGTTTCCAAATATTTTTGGCAGCGCGCTTGGATCCACTCTTTGCTAGCGCATCGG
>JANOUF010000302.1:0-10274 GCA_031416685.1 Bdellovibrionales bacterium | reverse complement strand
GATGTGAACCGAGTTTGCGCCGTAATTGGAGAAACCAGCCATCAAATCCCAATCGTATGTGGCAGCAACAGCCATTAAATGATCAAACGAGTAGCTCGATGGATACGTCGGAGCAGAATCATTATTATTCCCAGCATTTCCAGAAGCGGCAACGAACACGACTTTCTTGGCATAAGAAAACGCAATCGCATCAACTAAACTTTGGCTGTAGCTTCCGCCGCCCCACGAGTTATTAAGAACCTTCGCACCGTTGTTAGCTGCATAATAGATAGCTTCGATTGCGTCGGATGTCGTACCCGTGCCGCCGGCTCCTAAGAATTTTAACGGCATGATTTTAATTTTAGATAGAGCAACTGGATTAGCCGCAATGTTAACCGTTGCACCTAGAACGATTCCAGCAACGTGAGTTCCGTGACCATCGTCATCCCAAGGCGCGTTGTTGTTTGCGACGAAATTCCAGCCGCGAATATCGTCTATATATCCGTTACCGTCGTCATCGATGCCGTTGCCAGAAATCTCAGTCGGATTTCTCCAAATGGCCTGGGACTCAACGAATACGCGGTGGTTGTAATCAACACCCGTGTCGATGATCGCAACGACAGGTTTTGTATTCGCTGGAGAAAGTGCAACCCAAGTTGGATCGATATCAATAGGAGCACCGGTTTGCGAGAACGCACTCGCTGAAACTGTTGTGCTCATCGCCTCAATTTGCGCTTCACTTAAGACTTCTGGTTCGCCGACTGAAAGTCTGCGCACATAGTAGTTCGGTTCCGCGTACTCAACTTCAGGATCTTGTTTTAATTCTTCGATTAGATTTTTGACGTCCTTTGGTGCTTTCGATTTCGCAGAAAACTTATGCATATTGATGCCGGCCCAAGAGCGCTTAAGCACCATGCCTTTTTGCGTACTTACTTTTCCAAAGAACTGTTGGGATTCCTCTGAACGAGGATGATTTTTCATTTTAACGATCACTTCGCCCGGAACGAAGTCTTCAGACTGCGACACTTGTGCTTGAACCATAGAGGTCAATGCAAGCACTGCAGTCATCAGAATGGATAAGGTCAACCAACGCACCGGAGATCCTCCAACAGATCAAATGCCCTCTAGGAGCGGCATTGAGCCTTACCTATGGACATTAGGTTTATCGGACTATGGTCGTGCGTTATTAAGCGCCAAACTAGTATTTTTAGAGGACAAACGGGCGGATTTTCCGTGCCAATTTCATTACCAATTAAAACAAAAAGCGCCGTCTCGGATCGAGACGGCGCTTAGAAGTTCAACAGTAAAATCTTTTGAGCTACTCAGTTTGACCCGTTCCGAAGCCGTCTGAGATTGAGACTTTGCCCGAGTCACGAAGGTTTTTAACCCAGCGGCTAAAAGCATCTTGCGAGCGTTGAGTCGCTAAAGTTTCCTTCAGGATTTCAGGCTTTGTCTCCGTAGGCTTTGAAGCATCAATAACGGGAGCTTTGTAGCGAACGATGTAGGTCGATTCACCTTGGCGGATTAAACGATCAAGCACTGGCTTTGCTGGTGAAAGCTTAAAGGCCGCATCTGCGAACTCAGAATTGCTGCCAACTTTTGGAACAGATTCCGCATCAACACTGAATGTGCCCGTCTCTTCCCATTTTAAATTCTGTGACTGAACCCACTGGTTGATCGCACCGACGTCGCCCTTTTTAACAATTTCACGAACTTCGTCGATCGCCTTTGAACTACGTTGCTCAGCCAAAAGCTTACGCGCAATCTTCTCTTGAGCCTGCTCAAGAGAAGATGTTTGAGCTGCTCGTTTCTCTAAAACCTGAATGATATGAAAACCGAAATCAGTTTGAACGGGTTCGCTGATCGTTTTTGGCTCTAGTGTAAACGCCGCAGTTTCAAATTCTGGAACCATTCGGCCTTTACCAAAAAAGCCAAGTTCGCCGCCCTTTGCTTTTGAACCATCATCTTCACTAAGGTCTGCAGCAACTTTCGCGAAGTCCTCTTTTTCCAAGCGTTTTTTGATTTCTTGAACCTTTGTGCGCGCTTTTTCTTCAGCTGCCTTGTCGCCCTTTGCGGCTTTCACCAAAATGTGTCGCGCATTGACTTCTTCAGACGTCGAAAACTCTTCTTTGTGAGAGCTGTAATATTCCTCGATCGGTTTTTTGCCGTCGCCTTTTACATACGTATCGACATCTGCAGCCGAAATAGCCTCAGGCTTCACGGCTTCATTTGTTGGTATGGCTACAAATTCAGCATTGGCTTTCAGGTTCTTCACCGCGAGTTCACGCTGGACCTCAAGTTCGGTCGGCTGCAAGCCTGCGCTAAGAATTCGAGTAGCTCTCTGGCGCATCAGGTCTTTTCGCTGTTGAGTTTCAAACTCACCCGCTGTTTTACGAACCGCACTTAGGTAACCCATGTAGCGGTCTCGCTTAAAGCGTCCATCTTCTTGGAAAAACTGTTCGTTCACAATCATGTCGCGAATTTGATCGTTTGAAACAAGCAAGCCCTGCTTTTGAGCTTCTTGTGAGAGCAACTCGCCATTAATGAGGCTCTGTAATGCCTGGACCTGCAGGAAACTGCTATCCTGCCCGCCAAACTGTGCATAAAACGGGTTCCGGCGAAGGTTTTCAGCAGCTTCAGCAACCTGAGCCTGCGAAATCATATCGCCATTCACAACTGCAGCTGCGCCACCTTGACCTACGCCGCCTGCGCTCGGATTCATATCTAAGAACACGAAGACCAGGATGATCGCGCCGAATAGGGCTGAAGCCACAATAGTTTTAAATCGTAGGCCGTCCCGACGTTTCCGTTTCAGTTCCTCAAACATGCTTTTCCTCCGAAGAATCTCTTAAGTGGCTCGCATTTCACTCTGGGTTTAGTGGATTTTCAAGGAGATTTCTTGGAATTGCAGTAGGCCTTTGCTACCGTTTTAGTTAAATGAACTTCTTCACCTTTGATATTCGCAAAATCCTCATCGTGCTTTTTATCGCCGCACTGCCGTTGCTATCCATCAACATGCAGCGCAATCCAGGCGAAGACCCTTGGTACATGAAGCCGATTTCGGGCGCGGCAAGTGTGCTCGAAACGAGCTACGCAAACTTCACAGGCGGCGTTCGGGGCACAACATCCACGTACCTCGACCTGATCGGTATAAAGCTAAAGAATTCAGATTTGCAAAAAGAGAATGCCGAGCTGCGCGCAAAACTTGCGGCATTAACGGAACTTAAAATTAAGTACGATCACTTAGCAAAACAGCTCGATTTTAAACAAAATTCGAGCATGGAGCTCTTAGCGGCGAAAGTCATCGGTCGGGATCTCTCACCGGATCATTATTCAATTCGAATCAATCGGGGTTACCAACACGGTCTTAAACGATTGCAAGGTGTGATCACTGTTGAAGGCGTGGTGGGCTACATTTTCAAAATCGACCGTGTGTCTTCTCAGGTTTTAGTTCTCACCGATCGACTGGCTTCAATGGATGCTATCGTTCAGCGAACCCGTGCTCGTGGTCTGGTAACAGGGAAAAACTCATCGTCTTGTCGCCTTCGGTATCTCGAACGCGCAGAAGACGTTTCTCCTGGCGACATGATCGTCACTTCAGGTTTGCAGGGCTACTTCCCGAAAGGTTTCCCGATCGGTCGGATCACGAACGTACACAAGACACCTTACGGCATCAGCCAAGAGGCCGACGTTGTGCCAATTGTGAGCCCGGCGAATCTCGAAGAAGTTTTCGTGATTCTGAATTCAGGCGAAGAAGATTTCACTGAGAAGTTTGGTCAAGACGAAGATTTTGGCCCGCCGCTCTTAAGTAAACAAAACGCAGATTCACCTGCAACCCCGACCAGTGCAAAGCAAGGACAAGAGGCTTCGCGATGAGGGAGAATCTCCTCCTCGTTTCGAATTTCTTACTACTGGGCTTGGCGACTCTGGTGCTAGCGACTGCACAAAGTGCCCTTTGGTTTCAAATCTTTGGCGGTTTTCCGGCGCCTGCCTTTTGGATTCCAGTTCTCGTTTATGCATCTCTTTATCGGAAGTTCGGGCAGATGGCGATACTCGCATTTTTGATGAGTCTGACGCTTAAACCGATGACGGTCATGCCTGTCCCGTTTTTGTTTTTCATGTTGTTCTTAGTCGGCTCCACTCTTCGCTTGGTGAAGCAGCGTTTTTACTGGGTCGGGCATTCGTACTTTATGATGATTAGCGGAATCGCAGCTCTTTTATTTCACGTTTATCACTCGCTCGGAACTTTGATCATCGGTGACAGCTCACTTGCAAGCCCTGAGATTTCAGACTGGCTTGTGCAAGCACTCCTCACACCTCTTGTAGCTCCGGTTTTGTACGAGATATTTAGATGGTTTGATCGCGCAACTGAATTCGAACAACCTTCTGAAGCAAGCGCGAATATCATATGAATCAGTACCTGCCGAATTCGGAGATGGAAGCAAAGGAGTACGAGCCACGCTATCGGTTCGTTTACGGCGCCATCGGCCTTGCGGCATTGCTGTTTCTTTTTCGCTTGTGGCATTTGCAGATCATCAATGGCGCAGAGCTTCGAGCGTTCTCCGAACAAAACTCAATTAAGGAAACTAAGATCCCAGCGCCCCGCGGAATTGTGTACGACCGCAATCGTGAAATCCTAGTTGAAAATTTGCCCGGCTTCGAAGCGACTATATCCCCGCAGTATATTGGTGATTTGACCAAAACCGCCGAAGTGGTTGGTCACGCACTGAAGATGCCGCCAGCGAACGTCATAGCGCTGGTTCAGCGAAGCAAACGCATGAACGGACCATTCAGGCCTGTTCGTATTAAAGAGAATCTATCGCGCGACGAAATCTTCTCGCTTGAAATGTTGAAGCTCGATTACACGGGTGTCGAAATTAAAGAAACAGTATTGCGGAGCTACCCTTATACAGAAAATGGCGCGCAACTTTTCGGTTACGTCGCTGAGATTTCAAAAAAACAATTACCAATTTTAAATGAGAAGTACGCCGGCAAAATTAAGTTCCAACAAGGTGACGTTATCGGTCGCTCCGGCATTGAAGAAGTTCTCGATATTTCCGTTCGCGGAAAAGACGGTATCTCCGTTCAACAAGTCGATGCTCGAGGACGTGAAGCGGCAACTGAGATGAATCTTCTTGGCAACATGGCCGGAATTCAAGAAGCAACTCCGGGGAACAATATTGTTCTCACCATCGACAAAGACGTTCAGCGGGCAGCATTCAACGCGATGGCAGGCGAAGGAAAGATCGGCGCTGTTGTCGCAATGAAATCGAATGGGGAAATTTTGGCATGGGTGAGTTCACCGTCCTTTGACCCAAACTCTTTTTCGGCTGGGATCACCGCACAAGTTTGGTCCAAGTTAATTAACGATCCTGATAAACCGCTTCGAAATAAAGTTATTCAAGATACAAATTCGCCAGGCTCAACTTTTAAACCGCTGATTGCAATCGCGGCCCTCGGCGAGAAAATTATTTCTCCGCACACCTTAGTTGCAGCACCCGGACAGATGCGATTTGGTAACCGCGTTTACCACGATCACAAAAAAGAAGGCCACGGCGTACTTAACGTCAAACAAGCAATCGAACGCTCTTCAAATATTTTCTTTTATAAGCAAGGTATCTCGCTCGGAGTGGATCGCATGCACAAGTATGCGCATGCACTTGGTATCGGGCATAGAACGGGAATCGATTTGAACCGGGAAAACTCAGGACTCATGCCCAATTCTGAGTGGAAGAAAAATACGATCGGTGAAGAGTGGCAACCCGGCGAAAACTTATCGGTCGCGATCGGTCAGGGTTTCGTACTCACGAATCCGTTACAGATGACCGTTGCGTATAATGCCATCGGCACTGGCGGCAAAGTTGTTCGCCCATTCGTCATTAAACAAATTCTTGGACCCGACAACAAAGTTGTAAAAGAATTCGAACCTTCTATCGTTAAGGACCTTAGCGACCCAAACAGTGAATTTCAAATTCGGAAAGAAGTTTTCGATACGGTCAAAGAAGGAATGCGTCTGGTTGTAAACGGCGAACGTGGAACGGCGAGAGGTTCTGTGAAACTCGGTTATATCGAAGTCGCTGGAAAAACTGGAACCTCGCAAGTCATGAACTTCACGGCGGATCAGATATATTTGAAGTGTGAAAATCGGCCGAAGAAACAACGACATCACGGTTGGTTCATCGGTTATGCACCTGCAGATAATCCCGAAATTGCGTTTGGAATTTTGGCAGAACATTCGTGTCATGGAGCTTCGGGTGCGGGACCAATCGCAAAAGCGATCGTCGATACTTACTTCCGAAAATATCATCCTGACTTCGTTGCACGCGAACTTGAAAAAGCGGCTAAGAAACCAAAAATGGCGAAAGTCGCGCCAGTACCCGCTTCAACTGAACCCACGGAACCTGTAGACAGGCCGATAGAGAGGATCGAAGGCGAATGAGTACCTTTAGCGCTTCGATGCAAGTTCAAGAGAGAACGTTCCTAAAGCGTATCGACTGGAACTACGCACTCGTCATTTTAGCTTTGAATATTGTTGGGCTAATCAATCTCTACAGTGCAACTCACGGCGCAACGGCCGTCGGAGTCAGTCGCCTTTTCTTGTCGCAAATTTTCTGGCTCACCGGCGGCTGGTTTTTGTTTTTCATGATTACATTCTTTGATTACAACATTTTGCTGCGTCTTGCCTGGCCGCTTTATTTATTAAATCTCGGCGCGCTCATCGCGGTGATGTTCGTGGGAAAAGTAGCGCTCGGCGCACAACGCTGGCTCGACTTCGGGTTTTTTAGTTATCAGCCGTCTGAAACGATGAAAGTCATGCTCGTGCTGGTGCTTGGGAAATATTTTTCGCAGAAATCCTATCCAGATGGAATGGGATTAAAAGATCTCATCATTCCATTTTTAATTATGGCAATTCCGTTCGCGATTACGGTTGAACAGCCGGATCTTGGAACCGGAATGATGATTTTGGTCGTAGGAAGTTCAATGATGCTTTTCATCCGCATCCGTCCAAAAATTTTGGCAACGGTTGCCGTGGCAACGTTGATTGCGCTACCGGCGGCGTGGACCTGGTATCTGCACGACTATCAAAAGAATCGTATCTTTACGTTCTTGTATCCCGATCGTGATCCGCGTGGCGCAGGTTATAATTCGATTCAATCTAAAATTGCTGTAGGCTCTGGACGTGTGATCGGAAAGGGATTCCGCAAAGGTACGCAAAGCCAACTAGAGTTTTTACCTGAGCGACACACGGACTTTATCTTCTCGGTTTTAAGCGAAGAGCACGGCTTTATCGGCTCGATCACAACCGTTGGACTTTTTGCCGTATTGTTTTTGCTAGGTACTCGCATCGCTTCGCAGGCGCGAGACAAAGCAGGATCCCTTATCGCAATTGGGGTGATGTCATTACTGTTCTGGCATATGTTCGTCAACATTGGAATGGTCATCGGCCTCTTGCCGATCGTGGGTATCCCTCTCCCGCTCTTAAGTTACGGGGGTTCGAGTATGCTCACCACGATGACTGCAATGGGCCTTGTGAGCTCAGTGGCCTATCGCAAATTCCTGTTCTAATAAACGCCACTCTCAGTGGCACTACCCTTGCTTTTCATTTGCTCCTAACGAGCGGGTTCTAGCACCGCTCAAGATGGACGGATGCGCATGAAAAGTTTTCCTGTAATGAACTGGATTTCGACAGCGTTACTCGTCGTGCTCACGATAATCGTTTGTGAAACCGCACGATCCGCAAGCGCATGTGATTACTTAAAATCGCCAGGCTTAGAAACACAGCTCGCAAACTGCAAAGCGGTTGTCTCGAAAAACCTCGTCCCGAATCCAGCGGCACTTACCTACACGATTTGGTATTGGGTTAGTAATCAGAATAGCCTCAAAGATTCTTCATGCGGAATCACTGGCATTGATCCAAAAGACAGATGCGAGAATTGTGTAAATCAAAATTGGATCGCTCAAGGCTTTACTAACAAATGTTCGTTCATCCTTAACGACTTAGATCAGCAGTGGGCGCCAGATCCACAGCCAGGCCGTTCAACTGCATACTTTGTCGATCTTTGTGCGAAAGACCCATCGCAACTTGTAACTTCATTTTACGTTAATGGAGGAACAGGCAAACGCTTTGATGATTCACCTGACAATCCAAAAACGAAGTTCATCAACAAGAGCACTCTGGCTGGTGCGTTCTTACTAGATAATAAAATTCGCGGAGACTTTTGGACGACACAACCTGATAAATACAAAATCATTACAGACGAAAACAACGGAGGCATTCCGTCGATTCGAGTTATCGGCTTGAACTCAAGCAACAACGACAGCGAGTCGTGGAAGCCGTTTCATCTAACACCGTTCAAAACTGGCTGGGGTTGCTTGGCCGTACACAAATCAAATTTGCATGTGATGCAAAATCTAGTTTTCCGAGGTACTTCGCTTTTCATGGCCTACAGTCCGAAGTATGAGCAGCGCGGAACCTCGTGCGTGAACGATAGTTCAAAATAAAATTATTCCGGCCATGCTTTGGCCTTTTCCGACAAGAAATCGATGAACGCTCGAACTCTCGGCGTAAGTAATCGCCGACTAGGGACAACGAGGAAGATATCATTGAGTGGTTCGATTTTCTGACTCTTCAAAACTTCAACTAGCTCACCGCGCTCTAAAAGTTCGTGGACATCCCAACCGGAACGAATACCAACGCCCGCTCCATTCAAAAGTAACTCCGTGATGAACAAGCCACTTGAAGGCGCAATGTATCGGGATTCATTAAAATCCTGAAGCTTATACGGCGTTCCTAAAATTTTTTGATTCTCATAGGCCCGAAACATCAACAACCGATGATGGCGAAGGTCCTCGGCTTTTTTAAGTGGCTTTCTATTTCGCTTTAAATATTCAGGCGAAGCACAAAAGATAGGTCGATTCGTTACAAGCTTTTTGAAAACGTACTCAGACCCTGTCGGCCGCTGAGATCGAAGGGCTACGTCGAATTGAGCATCAATCATGTCAACGATGTGATCGGACGTATCCACTTCAAATCGCACTTGTGGATGCAACTCAGAAAACCCAATCAAGATGGGCGCAAGGCGCCGATGTGCGAGATTAGAAAGACTCGTAATTCGAATTGTTCCTGACAACTCGGTTTGTTTTTCAAAACGACTCTCAATTGAATTCACATCCGCAAGTAACGCTTCTACTACCGGAAGAAGACCTTTACCTTCGGATGTCAAACTCACCTTACGTGTTGATCTTTGGAAAAGTCGTACTTCGAGAGCCTCTTCAAGACGCGCGATTTTTTTACTTAAGATGGGCGCACCTAAATTCATTCGTCGTGCCGCTTTGCTGAAGCTCGAGTCTTTTGCGACCCAGTAAAAGGACTGCCAAAGGCTTAAATCGTTAATTCTCATTATTTCCTCTTTGGAACTAATATTATGCTTAATTGGTATATTATTTCCAACGATTTTTCCAGCTATAAACGGTTCATCACTTTAAAAAGGAGTCCATATGAACCATTTAGTAAAAACACTTTTCACAGTCCTACTTTTCCTGTCCGTAAACGCAGCTAACGCGAAAATCGTAGAAATTAGTTCCATGAAAGAAGTCATCCCCTACATAAATGCTCGCACCCTGATGATTTTCGATATCGACAATACGATCACAGAACCCGTGCAAACACTTGGCAGTGACCAGGCATTCGGCCATTGGGTTGATCAAGGACTCAATCGCGGTCTCAGCAAGGCGGAGGCTGTAGGTCGTGCACTCGGAATGGCGGGCCCCGTGCAGCCGATAACGGAAGTGCGAGCCGTCGAGAGAAAAACACCTGATTTCATCTCAAGCCTTCAATCATCTGGATTACCAGTCATAGCTTTAACGGCACGGCCCGGCGCTTGGGCGCGCGGAACTTTCAAACAATTAGACAGCTTGAACGTAAGTTTCAAAAACTCAAGCCCTCGCCTTCCGAACACTCGGCTTAAGTACTCAAATCATACCGACGGTGTCATTTTTTTAGCAGAGGGAGCGAACAAAGGTGATGCATTGATTGAGTACATTCAAGCAACAGGCTTGCAGCCGAATCGAATCCTATTTATCGATGACAAATTAAATAACGTCGAAAGTGTCGAGAAGGCGCTGAATGAAACTTCATATGAGCACGCAAGTTTTCGCTACGGTGCTGCCGACAAAAGAGTTGCGGCATTTAATCCAATGATCCTACAAATCGAGTTGCGCGAATTTCTAAAAACTGGGCGCTTCATTTCCGATGAGCAAGCGGCCTACCTACTCACCGCAGATCGTGCGCACTA
>JANOUF010000301.1:0-8972 GCA_031416685.1 Bdellovibrionales bacterium | reverse complement strand
AAATGAATTCATCTAGTTTATATGTGCTCTAGAGGCGTGACATTGCCCTGTTTGCTAAAAATTGATATTGCCCCTGTTGTAAGGTCGAAGATTTTAATTATATGTTTGCGCCGACCACTGATGCGGGATTAGATTTTAAAGGGGGGAGACAACTTTGAGAAACAAAACAGTGCTAGCAGCTTATCTGAAAAGGAAACGGGTCGAGGCGGGCCTTACGCAATCAGAGGTTGCGTCTGAACTTGGCTACTCTTCTCCTCAATTCATATCTAACTGGGAACGCGGTCTTGCCAACCCACCTGTATTCGTTCTAAAAAATCTCACGCGATTGTACGGCGTCTCGGCCGATGAGATGTTTGCAAAACTTCTCGCGGAAGTTGAACGCGAGTTGCATCGTGAGTTTTACGCTGCAAAACCAGTTCGCAAACGGTAGCTAACTTTCTTTTGGGTTTTTTTGGTCGGCGTAAAAGGGTGAGATGTGAGCTACAACCCGCGTGACCATTTCTTTAAAAAAGCGAAGCAAGAAAATTTCGCTGCACGCTCAGTGTTTAAACTCCAAGAAATCGACGAACGAAATAAGTTATTCAAGCCGGGCATGATGATTCTGGATCTGGGTGCTGCCCCAGGTTCCTGGTCCCAATATGCTTCAAAAAAAATCGGCGCTTCGGGCCGAGTGCTCGGAATCGATCTCACTCCGATTGAGCTTAAAATTACGAATGCCGCCTTTATCAGTGCGGACCTTTACAGCTTAAATCTTGAAGACACAATTCGGGAGCATGGCTTTAGCGAAAAGTTCGACATTGTTATGTCGGATATGGCGCCGAAAACGACCGGAATTAAATCTGCAGATCAAGCAAAGTCGTTAGCTCTTTGCGAGTTAGCGCTCGATGTGGCTCGCCGATTTTTGAAACCGAAAGGGACGTTTGTGTGTAAGCTTTTTCATTCAGGCGACTTCAATAAGTTTCGCGATGAAATGAGACCGAGCTTCGAGAAAATCGATATCGTTAAACCGAAAGCGACCCGCCAAATTTCAAAAGAAATTTTCTTGGTGGGCATTGGCTTCAAGCTTCCATCTCGTTGATTGCGCGCGTAAAACCCCTACATTTAACTGTTGAAAGTGATTGTGAATCCGTGGGTTAATCGGGGCCAAAGCTTCAAGGACCAAATTCAAGGACCAACTTCAAGGAGTAGCTATGCGCGTTCTTCTATTAGGGATTTTCATCGCTTGTTTGCTTTTCGTTACGTCGGCAGATGCGAAAGATCTTACGAATCGCCTGGGCATTGGCTATAAAAACCAGTTCAGCAGCGAATTGCCTGGTATCGCAGCTCAATACTATCCATCTTCAGATCTG
This sequence comes from Bdellovibrionales bacterium, assembly GCA_031416685.1. GTDB lineage: Bacteria > Bdellovibrionota > Bdellovibrionia > Bdellovibrionales > JAMPXM01 > JANOUF01. The sequence continues at coordinate 7,623 of JANOUF010000301.1, read as the reverse complement.
GGCATTTCCGGAACTCTTGGCGTCGATACCGAAAAAAACGCTTCTAAGTTTGGTTTCATGGCCAAGATCATGAAAGTTGTTTTTCAAGAAGAAAGTCTGAACTTTTACATGGGTGCGGGCGCGGGCCTCATCAGCCAAGAAATCACGACTGGTACGACCACGACGAATGAATCGGGGTTTGAACTGATGGCTCTCGTTGGCGCCGAGTTCTTTTTCGCAGGACTTGAGAGTTTAGGTTTTAGTTTTGAAACAGGCGCTGGCATTACGTCTATCGCAAGCGGCGTTCGCTTTCGAACGTTTGGTGATCATCCGCTCCGCGCAGGCATTACGTTTTACTTCTAAAAATGAGGTCTCTAATGACGAAACGAATTATTGAAACAAAAAATGCTCCCGCGCCTATCGGTCCGTACTCGCAAGCAGTCGAAGTTAACGGACTCGTATTTTGCTCAGGACAAGTTTCTATCGATCCGGCTACTAACCAAGTCGTTCTCGGTAGCGTTCAGGAACAATCGGAAATGGTGATGAAAAACATTTCTGCAGTTCTCACTCAAGCGGGACTTAATTTTGACAATGTCGTGAAGACGACGATCTTTCTAACTTCGATGAATGACTTTCCCGCAGTGAATGAAATCTACGGGCGCTTTTTTAAAAATCAACCGCCGGCGCGTTCCACGATTGCGGTTGCTGGCCTTCCGAAGGGTGTAAGCGTTGAAATCGAGTTCATTGCAGCCCGATAAACGATCACAAAAAAGGGCCAGAAAAGTGAGTTGATCGTGAGCTTTAGACGTAAATCCTCCATTCTCGTTTTGATTTTTGGAATTCTTCTTGTCTATTGGTTTAGCAAGGAGATGCACAAGGTAAATTCCTTTGAGGTCACGAGTTGGACGGAAGACCACACAGCCGATTGCGCAGTGGTGTTGACGGGCGGAGCGCAAAGAGTTCGCGAAGGGTTTGATCTTCTTATTCGCGGTTCAATTCAAAAATTGATTATTTCGGGCGTGAACCCGCAGGCCGAACTTCGCGATATATTTCCGCTATGGCCATATCACGGCGACCTAAAGGAAGCCGACGTCATTTTAGAGAAGTTTTCACAGACGACATACGGCAATGCCCAACAATCCTTGGCTTTAGTCGAGGCGCTTCGGTGTCGCGATGTGGTCCTGGTCACAGGACGTCTCCATATGTATCGCGCACTTTCGACGTTTCAAGCTGAGTTTCCGCCCGCGATTACGATCCAACCTAGGACGGTCATCGCGGGTAGCCTCGAACCAGAAACTGGCGAACTCGTTTGGGAAACTTTGAAGTCGATGTTCTATTCATTTTGGGCCTACTAGACAGCCTGCTGGACCCATGACCAGAACCAAATTCTTAAGAGCTAAACCACTTCGGTTTCGAGCCCCATAATCCGATACATTTCATATGAAAGTGACTCAGTTTTTCTTTAGTCATATCGATGAGCTCGGCCGAAAGGTTATCAACATCGTTCTGTATACGCTCAACGTTTTACAGATGGTGTATCTGTCATTCCGCGCGGCCTTCTACGATCAAACGCAAGGCTTTCGCACGATCGTCAGCGTAATCAGCGCACAAGTGTATTTCACCGGATGGCAAGCGATGCCATTGATAACGGTCCTTGCTCTCGCAACCGGCGGAATCGTCATCATTCAGAGTGCGGCACAGCTCTCGTTACTCGGAGGAGCCTCCATGGTGGGGAACCTCATGGTTGTCATTATCGTTCGCGAACTCGGGCCGCTGATAACTGCACTCGTCGTTATCGCGCGCTCAGGTACTGCGGTTGCCAGTGAAGTTGGAAGCATGCGCGTGAATCGTGAGATCGAGGCACTTGAAAGTGTCGGCATCAATCCGCTTTCCTACATCGTGTTTCCACGAATTCTTGGTGGAGTGATCAGCGTTTTATGCTTGGCATTTTATTTCAATGCGGTCGCCCTGATCGGTGGCTTTTTTGTAACTCGTTTGATTAACGACATGCCATTTGCATTTTATCTCGACAGTCTTGCCGGCGCGTTTGCTGCCGAAGACGTCTGGCTCTTTTTATTGAAAAACGGATTCTCTGGAATGATTATCTTCGTCGTTTCTTGTTACCAAGGAATGCTCGTGCAGCAAAGCCCGCACGAAGTCCCGCAGGTCACAACGAAAGCAGTCGTCAACAGTATCATCTACTGTGTGACGTTCAATTTGGCCACGACGACGCTTTTCTACTTAAAGCAATTGATAGATTTAGGACTACTTTAAATGATCGATAAGTTGCAGTTTTCAAATCTAAATTTTCACTACGATGCGGGTACTCCGCTGTTCGTTGACGTATCCGCGCATTTGCCGGAATTCGAAAACGTGCACATCGTTGGTGAGAGTGGAACTGGCAAGAGTGTTTTTCTAAAACTTTTAGCTGGGCTTATCATGCCTGTATCGGGCGAGTATTTCGTTAACGGTCAGAGTGTGACTGAAATGAGCTTCGAAGAGTTTCTGCCTTACCGAAAGCGCATTGGTTACTCGTTTGACTACGGTGGCCTGCTAGCGAACCGCACGATCAAAGACAATTTACTTTTGCCATTACAATACCATGGCGAAGTCTCGACTAAGGAAGCCGATGAGCGCGTGGACGTCATGCTTCATCGGTTCAAGCTTCACACGCAGCGTGATCGCAGACCAGCGGCTGTTAGCGGAAGTATTCGCAAGACGTGCATCATCGCGCGTAGCCTAATTCAACATCCTGAACTTTTAATTCTAGATGATCCGTTCATCGGTTTAGACCGTGAAGGGGTAGTCGTACTTCTAAATACGATCGACGATCACCGCAAGTTCAAAGGGCTTAAGCACGTTTTCTTCACGAGCCGTGGCGAATCCGTGGCTGCAAAACTTGCGACGACGAGTATTAAAATTGAAAACCAAAATCTTACTATCGATTCATTGGAAACAAGAAAGGCAGCTGGCCTATGAAAGTCAAATTTAACAAATTTGAACGTGTCGCCGGACTCTTTGTCGCAACAGCGATCGTCGGTTTTATAACCACTCTCGTTGGCGTTGCGGTTAAGCGCGGTTGGTTTGAGCAAAAAGTTGTCCTTGAAACTCTGTTTCAAAGCGCCGACGGAATTCACGCTGGAACAACAGTGCAAATGTCGGGTCTTCGCGCGGGTTCGGTCGAGTCGGTTGAACTAAAGGGCAACAATGAAATCCGAGTGCAAATGAGCATTAGCCGCAAATTCTTCGATCGTGTTCACGAGGATAGCGTCGTGCGAGTAACGCGTCCTTTTATCATTGGTGAAAAAGTTTTGGATATTTCTGTCGGCTCCGAAGATGCGGCTCAAATTACTGCGTTTGCAGTGCTGAAGTCGGAAGAGTCAGCTGACATCATGGATCTTATGAACGGTCGCAAGCTTGGTCCGTACCTGGCGACGATTGGTCAAATCGGTGAGAACTTAAAAGTTGTTGCTGAAGCGTTCCTTGATCCAGAGCGCTCAAAGAACATTGTTAAAGTATTAGATGAAATGCGTCCGCTGATCATGAATGCAAGTAGCCTTACAAGAGAAGCGAACACACTTCTTAAAACAGCGAACAAAGATAATCGCCTTGCAAAAACTTTGGATAATCTTGGTTTCATGAGTGCTGAGCTTGCGAAATTCTTGCCCGAGCTAACAAAGGAATCGCCTGAGCTCGGCCGTGATCTAGGTAAAATCTCACGCAACACTGCAATGCTGACAGAAGAACTTGCGAAGCTCGTCCCGATGATGAACTCGCCAGAGATTCCGCGTGCAAGTGCGCGTGCTTTAGAGCTTCTTGACGAGACTGTCGTAGTTCTTAAAGCGATGCAGAAGTCATTTTTGTTAAGCGGCAAAGTTGAAGATGTTCGCGAGGAAGAAAAGAAACGCGAAGAAGCACGTCGTAAGCCTGCATCGCAGGAGAAATCACCTTAAATCAAATGAAACGTCATGGAGCGGCCGCAGAGTTAGGCGAGGATGAAACCCCGATAGTGTTCGATGCTGAACAAATCGGAAAATCCTTGCGCGAAGTGGCCGTCGACGTTATCGAAACTGAAGGCAGTACGATTCTCTCCCGTTGGTTTCATTCCAAACACGACGTTGAACTTTTCCTCTGGATTGATGGCGATCATGTCATCAAACACCAAGTTACTTTTTACGGCCAGGTCGTCGAGTGGAACGTCTTCGAAGGCGTTAAAACAGGCGTCATCGTCGAACAAGAAAACGTCTTCGGCGAAGACAGCGCCGGCTCTGATGCCGATGCCGAGGAAAATGCCGAAGAAAATATTAGCGAAACAATTCAATTTGATTCTGTGCCCGAATCTGCAGCGATTTTACGTGCGACATCATTGCTATCGCATGTCTCTGGCTTACAGGATTCCGAACGTCGTCGTATCTGCGACAACCTTAAGTTTCGCGTAATTGGTGAGGCTAGCTCCAATGACGAGTTCATTCGTCGGTACGGGGAAGTGTATGGGCAAAATCGGCGTTCTGGATTTTGGAAGCGTATGAAGCGTTGGTTCTCAGCCAGCTAAGCCACCTATAAAAACAGATTCCCGTTGCTCGAGTATTTAAGGTGTACCCTCTCCAATAGGGCACGCTTCGCATCCATGCCGCTCAGCCGATCCGCGCTCGCTCTCGCATCCTGCTTCGCTCGTCGGAGTACCGACAGGCGCTGGATCGGAGTCCCTATTGGAGAGGGTACACCTCAAATACTCGAGCAATCCGGATTCTACCTTTCTCACTTGCTCAGCAGTACCGCGAATTCATTTTTCGGAGCCCCCTTCAGAGGAACTCACCCAATATTCGCGAGCAATTGGGCCCATCTTTTTTCAGCGCCTGCTGCAATTATTGTAGGTCCAGCGGTTATGTTGGCCGCAGAGGATGCGCAGGTTTGTGGGGTCGTGGGTGCCGCCGAGCGAGAAGGGCTTTCGATGATCGACCTGCAGGAAGTGTTTTGAGCCACATCGCTTTCCAGATTTAGAATCAAGATAGTCGCATCCTTGATTAGCATTTTTGATCCACGTTTGATGGCGCGCGCTCGCCGGAATGTAGCGGGAGCGCTTTTCAGTGCTCACTTCTGGTTTGGTTGCTGGTTGAGGTTTCACTTCATGCGCATGAAGTGGTTTTTGAGTTGGCCGAGCACTTTCCTTGCGTTGAGAATTTTCTGCGCGACGAACGGGATCGACCTGTTCCAATGCAATCTCGGCCATTTTCTCCAATAAATCTTCATAGCTCATGTTTGAATTTATGTGCGACAACAGTCCTTTGAGCTTCTCAAGCTTTTCGAGAAGATCATTACGGATCGAAAGATTCAGGCGTGAGTGCGTCTCACTCACCGTACGTATAACTTCGCGCTTTAACACTTGCGGGTTTCGCGCAGCCAACTCACGTTCAACTTCACGAGTCGATTTGCGGGAGCAAGTTTCAAGAAGGGCGAGCTTTTGTTCTTGGCTATAGGTTTTTCGCTCCTTCTTTTCCAATTTTAAGAAGCTTTGCACTTGCGAGGCCGCGGTCAACGTTAACTCGCCAGATTGGATTTTGCTTTCAACTTGCGGAAAATCCAAAAGCAAACGCATAGAGTTGATGCGGATTTGTGCGGAGCCGGCGCAATAGTTAAAGTGCTTCGTTAGCATGTCGAACAAAGAAGAGTAGCCACACTCCAAGTAAAGTTGGCGCCGATTAATTTCAGCGATGTGTTTGATTACGCGAATCGTAGTATTCGTCTCAGTCTTGATAACTTCGCGGGTTGCATTTAGCAAATCATCGCGAGAAAGTGATTTGAGATTCACTTCAGAGTCATATGAATTTTGAGTGTCACAAACGAGTTTGAGTGCGCGCATTTTTTGCTACCTCCGTTGAAGTTGAAAGCACTCTACGCCATGTTCTAAAACTTCGATTTTTACGTTTTTCTCAAGGAGAAATGCAGCTTCAGCCTCTTCGCAAACTATCGGTAGTTAGCGCGAGTTTGCCTCGTATTACACGCAACTATTTATTGTGCGACCGGATCGATCTCACTCTTAGAAATCTTTTTGATCAAGACCTCGCAATCTCTTTTTGGAGTCAAGAGGAGAAATCATTAGTCGAAGTTATTTTTTCAAAAGTTATCGGCGCTAATCTCAAACGACACTACGCCAAATTGAGCATGCTCACTTAGTTTCACTTCATGCGCATGAAATGTTCCGTAGACACCAGACGCTCACGTTACTACCATCACCACATGTACCGAATACGATTCCTCCTCATCGCAATCAGCTGCTTAATCAAGAAACCCAAAAGTCTTCTCGAAAAGTTCGACCTAAAGTTTCGTGCATGGCCACTAACAGATACCGATGTGACTAGACTATTTACCCAAACGTACTCGAGTTACATGGGCCTAGGCCGCTGGCACTTTGTGTTTTCATCGGAATTCAAAACCGCAGCCTTCAAACACCGATGGGTGCCAGTAACAACTGCTGAAAGCGTCGTATATAAACGGCCCATTCGCGTATTTGAAAAGGTACAGCTTCAAACCCAATTGATATGTTGGAATGAAAGAAGATTTTTTCTCAGACAAACGTTTTTAGTAAACGCAGAGCCACGAGCATTTGCGCTTGTCGAGGGGCTCCTAAGAGGTCCACATGGCCACGTTAATCCCATAGAAGCCTTCAAGGTCCTCGGTGCATCGAATGCATCACCTGAGATGCCTGACGACATCAAACTTTGGTCGACCGTCCGACCATAACTTTTTAGCTAGCACCGCATACCCATTGCATCGCAAAACCCATTAGCATAAAGTCACAAGTGAAATGCTCACATGGGATCTCTTCAAACATTACCTATTCTCAAGACGTGCCGGTGCACTAGTCCGCATTGTTGCATGGCTTTGCATTGCGGGTGTGGGCATTGGTGTCGCGAGCTTGATCATTATCCTTAGCGTGATGAACGGTTTTAACCATTCACTCAAGAAGCGTCTTTTGGCGGTTGAGCCACATCTTATCGTTACTTTTCCCAGTACAAATGAATACGAAGCCGTCAAAAAGAATCCGATCACAACGGCGCTGCAAGCAAAACCCGAAGTTCAAGCACGCGTATTCGAGACACAAGAGCTAATGCTTAGAACAGCCGATGGTTATGTCGGTGGCGGAATTGCTCGGGGGGTGGAGCCGGAGAGCCTCAGAACAATTTTGACTGAAATGCGAAAAGCTTCAAGTAACGAGGTTTCACAAAGTCAGTCGCCAATCGATCCGGGCGGACCAGAGACAAATGAAGACATTGTTTTAGGGCCAGGTGAGATTCTGCTCGGTGTTGATCTCGCAAAGTCGCTTGGCATTTTTTCAGGCGAGAAGGTTACCGTCATCGCGCCTGAAGCTTTACTTTTACCCGCAGGTGAAGCGCCGGACTTCGAGCGCGTATTAGTTAAAGGATTGCTGACAACAAATGTTTCTGACATCGACTCAAAAATTCTCTTTTACGATCGCAACACGACTTTTTTGAATCTGCGTGATTCCGCAAGTAAAGAAGTTGGCGTTGAAGTTCGAATCCCAGATCCCGACGACTATGCCGAACTTCGCAATGACCTGTTAGGACAAGGAGCGAAAGTCACCACGTGGATTGATCGAAATAGTTCTCTCTTCTATGCACTTCG
>JANOUF010000300.1:0-10573 GCA_031416685.1 Bdellovibrionales bacterium | reverse complement strand
GGAATTCCTGCGCGCGCACCAAAATTGAATCTTCTGATGTTAATCATGACTGCGTGGCTCGCAGTTGTGCCTGCATATGCGCAGCTTACCGACTACACAAAGATGCGTTCAGATCGTGTGGGATCAACCGACTATCCGCGCCTTTTTGATTTGTCGCGCGACTTAATGATTCGCCAACCGCTGCGTGAATTCATCGAAGAGAAGCTTCCAACCTTCCTAGAACTTTCGATCGAAGATCAAAAAGCACTCGATGCACCAGATCGCCTTCGGGGGATCACCGAAGGCCAATTGATTACGCTCATGCAGCGTCGCCCGAAAATCATGGATTCGTTCGAACAATTTTTACGTGAGACAAATTCGAAAACAAATCCTGCTGAGCAGCGCGAGGCCCTCGTTCGTCTCGTAGGTGCAGATCTGACGACGATTTCTCACGATGTGGAAATGAAACGCGCGATGTATCCGTTAAAACCAGTGGATCTTTGGATACCGAGCGGACCGTCATATACGGAAGTGCTTTTCGTTGGCCACATTCGTGAACTTGACGGAAAAATGGTCGATGGCCAGGATCTCGAAGGCAAAATGGTTGAGTTCATTGATGGAACTGAACGTGAACTTATGCTCAACGTCTTTGACTTCGACAGCGAAAAAATTGCGGATGCACTCATTCGCGCAAAAGATCGCGGCGTTAATATTGAAATGGGAATCGATGAGAAGAACATCAATAAATACGAACGAGTTCGGCGTATCTATCAAAAGATGCTCGACGCTGGCGTTAAAGTCCAAGCGATCAATTCGGTTGGACTCAACCATCAAAAACTATTTACACGTGACTGGAACAACCCTGAGCGTGCAGCTGCGATTGATTCATCAGGTAACTGCACGGTTTCCTGCGTCGGTCGCTATGGTGAGGGCGGAGAGAAACTTGCTGGTCACCAATATGCTATTCCAAACGCAAATCATCTTCGAGTTATACAAGGTCAAGTGGCAGCACACTTGATTCGCCATGAAGTTTCTAAGACTTTAGTTATGAGATTACACGGAACTGGCGAAACAGGATTCTATCCCTCTGGAACTTTTCTCATGACAGGGCCAAATGGCGCATACAAGATCGCAGCATTCTCGCCTTCGGGGGCAGCAGACAATATCAATAAATATATGGTTCGAAGTGCACTTCTCACAACACGTGGCCCGATTCGAATCGCGCAATTTGTGATCACATCAAATGAAGTCGGCGAAGCTCTGTTTCAACGAGCTCAAAAAGAGATCCGCGAAACAGGTCGTTTTGAAATTAAGGGAATCGTTGATAGTCTTCAGTCTGTTGCTGACGCGAGTGAGATATTGCCTCTACTAGGAATCACACGAGAAAAACGTCTTGGAAAAGACGGGAAAAAGATTCGATATTTCCCAGAAGACCCGAATGGACGCTGGGCCAAACTCCTCGGCAAAAAAGGTTTGGAGCGACTGCGTTCCCAAATCCGAGTTCCCCCTTCAGTCTATGGCAAACACAAAGTCCAAGACGTGAGCATGACTTCACTCATGCATCACAAGATCATCATGTCGCCTGAGTCGAATCTCGTGATGGATGGATCGTTCAATATCAGTGCGAATGCTTTAAAAAACCAAGAACAGTTCTCGCTTACTTTTGATCCTAAGATGAGCGCCCTATTTGAAGGTCTCTTCGAAGGTTTATACTCACAAACGACTCCAACTGAAACTGTATACGCACGTATTTTAAAAGCCAACGAGCTAGCCAAAGACGCAACTCAGATTCCAGTAAAGCCAGCGGATAGAATTTCTCCGAAAAAAACCGCGCCTCAGTCCACTCGCGGTGGCCCTCAGTGCATCTCCGTATTTGGCCGCGCGGGTTGATCAGTTGCTTGTTCCTAGACACTTTCTTAGGGCGATGTTAGACCTTTTCCCCATAGCAATAGGGGGAGAAATATGAAAGCCGAACTTTTTTCCGGTGATGATGGGCTCGTTCGTGGCGTCAACTCTTGGATCGCAGATCGCGTTGATCGCTACAAAGCAAAATCCCTCGCACTTCCAACAGGCGGCACACCAATCCCACTTTATAAAGCATGGGAAGCAGATCCACCCGCGTGCCTTCGCGGATTGGAGCTCAGCCAACTCGACGAAGTCGTGACAGGTCCACAAACTGGAGTGTTCGAGCAATTTTTTAAAGACAGCCTTCCGAAATTCAAAGCCCAATTTCGTCAATTCAACACGCTCACGGGTCCATTTGATCTTGTTATTCTAGGGATTGGAATGAACGGCCACGTTGCCTTTCATGAACCGGGAGTGCCGCGTGAACATGTTCGCGGCGTAGTCACTGTTGCCGACGAGGATTGTGATGCGATGAAGATGCCTCATGGAACACGCGCCGATACATTCGGCACTGGAAGTTTTTTGAGATCGAAAGCGATTTTGCTTCTCGCGCGAGGCGGGTCAAAGCGTGAGTTGATGAAAAAACTTTTCAATGACTCAAGCTCAGATTTTCCTGCAGCCTATCTCCGTGATCACGCTGACTTTACAATCCTCATGGACAACGACGCTCATCCAACTGGCGTGAGTTGAGTTTTCGAATGGCCAAAAAAATGTCCAGAAAAGTTCAACCGGTACTCATTATTCATGGTGGCGCTCGAGCCTCCTTTCCAAAAGCGCAAATGGAAGGCCTTTTTCGAGATCAGATGGAAGCCATCGTCACAGAAGCCTACGCAATCTTAGGGAGCGGTGGCTCGGCTATTGAGGCAGCAGTGAAAGCAACCGAACTTCTCGAAGATCATCCAATTTTCAATGCTGGTCGCGGTTCGAAAATCCAAGCGGACGGAAAAATTCGATTAAGTGCTGCTCTCATGGACGGGGAGAAGCTTCGTTTTTCCGGCGTCTTCAACGTTCAAGGTTTGAAAAACCCGATCGCACTTGCACAACGCTTGAACAATGAAAGTTCTCGCTCACTTTCCGATCGCGGTGCCGCGAGTAAAGCACGCGAATGGGGTTTGAAATTTCGCTCGCCATATACAAAAGGTCGCCTTGAAGAATATCGCCTCGAGAAAAAAGGCAAAACAGGCACGGTCGGTGCCGTCGCACTTGATAGCAAAGGGAGAATCGCTGCAGCGACTTCAACTGGTGGGCGCGGTATGGAATGGCCTGGCCGAGTCTCTGATACGCCGACCGTTGCAGGGAATTACGCAAATGAACTTGTCGGTTTAAGTGCCACAGGAATCGGCGAGCAGATTGTCGATTTCGCACTTTGCGCGAAGGTCGCAACTCGTGTGGAAGATGGGCTGAGTGTGAAAGAAGCGATGCAGAAGTCGTTTCGCGAAGCACGCAAACAAAAATTTCATTTCGGTGCGATCGCGCTCGGTCGTGATGGAAGCTTCAGTGCGATGACGACCACCCCCTTTATGCTTTGGGCGGTACACACAGGTAAAGCAGTGAAGATCTCGTTGTAGCAGTGAAGACGACCAATGAAGACGACCAATGAAGACAACCAGTGAAGACAACCAGTGAAGCCTAATCGACAATTTCTATTTATCGCATTTGCTGCGCTCGCGGGCGTAAGCCTCGCTGATAACTTGCGTGGTCCGCTTTACCCAGAATTTTTAACGCACTTTGGACTTCGCGATTCTCAAGGGTCTTATTTCTTTCTACTCGCAAACATTGTGAGCATTGCCGTGAATTTGCTCGTCGGTTTCTGGTTGCCTAGACTGGGCGTCTATCGATCGTTAATGTTGTGGGTAGCCTCACTGGTTCTAAGCTGTTTACTTTTAGGTGTAAGCTCCTCACTCACGGGAATTTATGCGGGGATATTGGGGCTTGGTCTCGGCTTTGGCGGCATCGCTATCGTCAACAGTGAGCTTGTCGTTCGGGGATCGTACGCTCATGAGCGCACGCGCGCCTTTTCCGCTTTTCACTTAGCGTATGCGGTGATTTCAATTCTGGCCCCGTTAATGGTCTCAATGTCATTAAAGCTTTCATGGGAATGGAATCGGACCTTCTTAGTTGTTGCGCTGATTTCGGCTCTTTTGTTAGTCATCCTGCCGTTTGCGACGAAGAATACGCGTAAAGAGCTTCAACAAAAAATTTCTTCCGAGCCCGCTGCGGGTAAACCGGTTTCAAAGCAGAGGCTTTCATACGGCTTTCTGATTTGGGTCTCAGCAACGCCAGCGGCGTATATGATTGCAGAACAACTGATCTCGACCCGAATGGTGCTCTTGCTGCGAACGACAATGGGTTACACAGTTGATCAGGCCAACGGCCTTCAAAGCGGCTTTGCAGCGATGTTTTTCGTTGGACGTGCGTATCTTACGTTTTTTAAAACAAAATTTGATAACGAAAAACTTTGCATCGGTTCGGCTGCGTTGACGGTGATCACATATTTCTTAGCGCTCTCGATCCACCCGTTGTTTTTTATTCCCGTGGGTCTTGCGATGTCAGTTTTTCTTCCCGCATTTAGCGCCTATGCGATTGAATCACGCGAAGCGGAAGTCGCTCGCATCTCAAGTTGGACGGCGATTGCATGTTCTATTGGAATGCTTTCACTCAACGGTGCTTTCGGGCAAATTTCAGATGTGATTGGGATTGAAAAAGCATTTGCCATCGTTGGCTTAAGCTTAAGTTCTCTGGTGCTGCTCGCATTGTTTGCGAATCGGTTCCTGCTTTTTAAGGCAGTCGCAAAATAAGCGGAGCTATGGGCGTCGCAGGCACCTGAACTTCCATCTTCGAAGTTTCCAGAACTGTGTATTCGATTGGACTTGTCTGCGCGAGGAAGCGTCCGTTCTTTAACCCACGGAAAATATTTTTGTGAAAACCAAGGCTGCGATGTAAGCGGCCGGTTACGTCCGTTCGAATAAGATTTTCTTCACTCTCGCTTGGCGAATAAATGAAGAGGTCTTTTCCTTTTGCTGAAACCGCGATTGGTTGTGCCAAATCGTTTTGCTCCCAGCGAACGTGCCCCATGCGCCAGTCGTAAAAAATCAACGGCGATTGCATGTCAAGGTCAGGTCCCACGAGTGTATCTGCAATAAGCAAGAGCTCGCCAGATTCACGAGCGACCATGCATTGAATATTTTCAGCGCGCAGGCCGATCTTCTCAAGATCGTGGTTTAGGCATGCGACAATCCGTCCATTTTGATCAAAAACAGCGACGCCGAGGGCCGCTAGCGGATCCGGTGCGAAACCAAATTCGTAAGCGGCATCGATGTGGTAGGCAAATGCCATCATGCCAGCCGTTTCACAAACATCGAGTACGCCTGCGCCAACATGGAAACGAGAGATTAAATTTCCGCGATCATCGATAACGAAGGCGTTGTCGCCCGTGATATCGACATGTGTGTCAACGAGTAGCCAGCGATTGGCAGTAATGGCGCGAAGGTGCGGGTAGGTCGGGGCCTGCCAGGTCACGGGCAGTTCCACGGTGCGTTCAGGAAAACTTAATACGTGACGCTTACCGTAGCCTTGGAGAGAAACAATGTCGCCATCGAAACTAAAATCGACGTCTAGTACGTCTCCGATGTCGATGGCAAATTTCAACGTTGTCTCATGCATCTAGTTAACCTCATCATGAGAAGCTGGACGAGGCAAGCACTTGTGGAGGAGGAACTCATTGGATTTAAGCGCCACTTTGAGAAGGCCACTTTTGACCTACATGCACTTACGGAGTGCAGTTTACGCCGTTGAAGGTTTACTAAGCCCATTAATTGAAGTGGTGGTGAACCGCCGTCGTCCGCGCTTACCCACCGACGATAAAGAACTTTTTAAAGCGTCGCGTGCGGCGTTGAATGAACTTTTGAGGACGGACGCCGAAAATATTCTAAATGGTATCTATCCGATCACAGTTCTAAAACCGGAGCCTGTTCTTGATCATCTCAGACGCATTCCGAAAATGTTTAAGGAAGGGATTGCGATTGCAAAACGTCGCAACGAAAAACGATCAAAAGTGTTCGCTCCGGAATTCCGCGAGGTACTTCAGGACTTACCTGAATATTATCAACGCAACTTTCATTTTCAAGGCGATGGCTATTTGTCGCGAGAATCTGCAGAACTCTACGATCATCAAGTGAACGTCTTGTTCGCGGGCGCGGCCGATGCCATGAGAAGGCTCGTGTTGCCGCCTTTGGTTCATCGATTTGGATCAACGAGTGGTGAGAGTCTTCGTTTTTTAGAGATTGCTGCTGGTGCCGGAACGACAACTCAATTCGTTCGTGCGACTTTTCCAAAGGCTGAGATCGTCGCGCTGGACTTAAGCGACGCCTACCTAGCGCTTGCCCGAGAGAGGCTTAGAAGCTTGGGTCGCATTCATTTTATTCAAGGTAAAGCTGAAGAGTTGCGTTTTGAGGCCAATAGCTTCGATGCGGTCTACTCGGCTTTCTTGTTTCACGAGCTTCCTGAAGAAATTCGATCTCAAGTCATCAGCGAGGCATTTCGAGTGCTCAAACCAAATGGTCGCTTCGTTGCTGTCGATTCTTTGCAAAAAGGTGATCGCCCCGAACTTGATACCGCGCTGGAAAATTTCCCACGCGAATTCCATGAACCCTTCTACAAAAACTACGTCAACAAACCGCTAGAGTCGTTTCTTCGCAAAGCGGGACTTCGTGGCATAAAAAGCGATTCTGGATTTTTTTCGAAAGTGGTTTATGGAGACAAGACGTCACTCGTGACGGATAAGAAAAAAGCGAAGGCTTGAGAAACTCGGATTCAGCTGGCAGAGTCTTGGCTTCGAAGGAGTACTCATGACAACGATGCAAGTTAATACCGGTATCTTAGAAAAAGATCGTCACGAAATTGCTGACGGTCTTTCTCGTCTTCTAGCTGATAGCTATACGCTTTATGTGAAAACTCATAATTTCCATTGGAACGTTACGGGACCAATGTTCTCAGCGCTTCATGCAATGTTCGAGCAGCAATACACAGAACTGCAAACGGCAGTTGATGATATTGCTGAACGCATTCGTGCACTCGGCTTTCCAGCGCCGGGCTCATTCTCAGAGTTCACGCGTCTTGCAAGTGTGAAAGACTCAACTGGCACCCCGAACGCACAAGCTATGATTCGTGAACTGGTCGAAGGACACGAGACTATCGCTAGAACATGTCGAAAGGTCTTTCCTGCTGTAGATCGTGCGAGCGATGAAGCTTCTGCGGATCTTTTGACCGCGAGGATGCAACACCACGAAAAAACAGCGTGGATGCTTCGTAGTCTTCTTGAGCAATAGATCAAAGCTCGAGCACCAAAAAATTAAATAGCTGCGAATTCTACAAAGATTCGCAGTGAGGTCTACTGTATTGGCAGGTTATCTAATTTGCTGCCGTCAACTGAGCTGACTTATGAATTTTTCTGCGCAGAGATTTATGGGTAGTGCGGCATATTCGCACGACTTCGTTAGGTTGCTGCGAACAGAGCCTCATGCACATTTGTAAGTCCAGCGCATGCGCGGGAAAATTAAAGCTCGGGACGAGACTCTATTTTTTCTCGGTTGAAGGCGGTGATTAGAATGCTCCAGTTCGGACGTAACAAAAAAACACAGGCTCCAAAATCCCCAAAATCGCATGTTCACTTAGATTTTAATAGTAATGACGAAGAGGGATGGGATGCGCCTGCATGGTGCAACTATCGGACGCGGTACTCTTATGACGAGGAATCGGTCAGCTATGAGGGTCGAGACATTCGAGAAAGCAGTTTTAAAGGTGTGAGAATGATAATGGGCGAATTTCGAAAAGTGGATGGTCGCGCCGTCAACTTTGCTAACGCTCAACTGAGTGGCGCGGATTTTCGTTCAAGCGATTTAAGATCGGCGATCTTTCATGAAACTGATTTATGCAAAGCAGATTTTTCAAATGCGGACCTATCGGGCGCAAATTTTGCCGGCGCCGATTTGCAAATGGCATGTTTTGCCGGTGCCAATTTGTGTGGTGCTAACTTAAGGGGAACTAGTTTGGATGAAACGGATCTCTCGAGCGCTTGTTTTGATGAAACAACGGAACTTCCATTTTCAGAAGAACAAGCCGAGCGACACGGAATGTGTCGGGTAGCCAAAGGCGGGGGCGAACAATGAGCGAAAAAATAAATGAAAAAAACGAAACAGAGATTCATTATCCTCAAGATCATTCGGGCGATAGCGAGCTTTTGAGAAACGAAGGAACTGAAAACGTCTCGATTCGTCATCGCCTCCGTTGGCTAATGGACAAAGCTCCATCAGATGCGACTGCAACGTTTTTTATCAAGCCGGTGAAAACCGGGTATAAAGGCCTTTTGAAGATTCACTCTGCACAACGACGTTTTGTCGCAGGTGGCGAAGCGAGCTCGCTCGCCGAACTTATGGATCGCATAAGCTCGGAGATCAAAGGGCAGCTGTATAGTTGGAGACAGGTGCGGTTTACCGACGCATGAGTCGAGCCTAAACGACATTTCAAACTTCATTTGACTGAACTTTCATAATCCAGTGACGCTTCTGCCAAGACTTGCTCGTTGGGGTTACCTAACCTGAATGAGTAAAACTTTTGGGAGAAGGCGGCCGTGTTCCAACAAAGTGATTCTCAAAAGAGTTGCTTAGGGGACATTGCAAAAATGGATTTGCGCCAACTCCAGCCATGGGGGAATAGGCGATGAAAAAGTTAAAAGATATCAACTGGAACCAGGTTTATTATTTCTATGAAGTCGCTCGCAAGATGTCGATGAAAGAAGCCGCGGAAGTCACCGGTGTTTCGATCCCGACAGTCAGCGAACAGATCAAGCGACTTGAGACGCTCCTTGAAACACCATTGTTTCACCGTCGACCTCGCCGAATCGAATTAACAGTCGAAGGCGAAACGCTCTATCAACACGCTCGTCAGATGTTTGATGCCGGCCTTCGTTTTCTTGACGTCGTCTCGCCAACGGTCATTGGCGGTTACCCGGTTCGCATTGGGGTACAGGAAAGCTACGCTGACTCCTGCGCGTTTGAGTTTCTCATGAAGTATTTCGATGTGTACTCTCCATTTGGCACAGTTCACACGATCCGCGAGACAATTGGCGATCGTTTGATCGAAAGCATTCACAACGGTTCGATTGATTGGGGTTTGACACTGAATCCACCAAATTCAACTCGACTTGAATACGGTAAAGTTGGATCTGCTGAAATTGTATTCGTTGCGAGCACAGAACGTCTTGAGCAACACAAAAACAAAATCGATTTATTTAAAGAGATTCCTCTCGCGCGCTCACGCTGGGACGAGCAATTGAACAAACTAGTGAGCGATCATTTACAAGCCGCCGACATATATGTTGAGGAAATTATCGAGAGCGATCATTGGGAATTTTGTATGCGTCTCGCAGAGCAGGGCAAATGTGTAACTGCAGTCGCGCGGCAATTTGCCCCTGAGGGTGCAAATAGCAAACTGCGCTCGTTCACAATTGGCGGACCTATCGTGATGCCATTCTATGCAGTGTGGAGACAAACCGGTCAGCGTATGATCGCAATTCGCAAACTCATTGAGATACTCGAGAAGGACAACAAGATTGTTCGGTCGAGACCGACTGGCCCAGCAAGCGTTGGCGCGAGTGGTTCGGCACAAGCCACAAATGAGGCGCCACCGATAGAACTTCCGCATCATTTTGAACACGAACTCGCGGACTCCGAAGGCCGCGAGTGAGATCGGCGAACTTGAACTGTGTAAACAACGTTGTAGAAAACTCCATTGGCAGACGCAGTTTTGCGCAAGGTATGGTCTGTCTCAGGCTCGGGTTAGAGATGTGCGTTTAGATCACGTGAGCACTTGATACCAACAACATACCTCCGAGCCATGGGGTGAAAGATGCAAGAAGAAACACTGACATCAGGATTTCCGTTTCCGATGCCGAAAGTGTCTGCTGAACAGTTACCAACACTGGCTGAGTGGAACTCTCGATACATCGATTACGTTTTGAATTTTACTAAAGGTAAGAAGACCGCGGCAGCGCGGATTCTCGGCATTAATCGCCGCACACTCTATCGCCGTAACAAAGCGAAGAGTAGCAATGCGAACAATGTTGAGACTATACCTTTGCCAACTGAGAACCTAACCGGTTCAGTACTCCATGATGTAGCTTTCGGGGAACACTGATGCCGATTGGCGATCTCTGCCAGGCCCAGGTTGCGACGATTGATCGTTCAGCAACTGTGCACCAGGCGGCACGTGTGATGCGCGAACAGCACGTTGGTGACGTGATTGTTTGCGATCGTCAAGACGGGCAGCTGGTGCCGGTGGGCATACTCACCGATCGCGATATTGTTGTGGGACTTATTGCACTCGACATTCCAACGCAAAATGTACGCGTTGAGGATGTGATGACACCAACTTTGGTGACGGTGCAAGCAGACCGCGGCATCTTTGAAACCATCCAGCTAATGGAAAAGTACGGCGTACGCCGGCTTCCGGTTGTCGACAGCAGCGGTTCACTTTGTGGAATCGTGTCGTCGGGAGATTTGTTGGGCTTGTTGAGTAATGAGATCGTTTCGATCTCGCGGCTGTCGGAAAGACAGAAGAACCGCGAACGAGAAATTCGCCTTTCTTAAATTGAAAAAGCCAGCTTAACGCTGGCTTTTTTATTTAAGAAAGA
>JANOUF010000299.1:0-14975 GCA_031416685.1 Bdellovibrionales bacterium | reverse complement strand
CGCACATTAATTGCACGTGTATCGACACCGTTTGGACCAACAGCTTTTGCAAACGAAAGAATCCCGCATGTGCGACAAAACAAATGATGAATGACGTGTTTGTTGAATAAATAATCTGTCAGCTCATTCTCGCCAGAAAGTAACTCGAACGAAGTTGCCGGGGCGAATGCAAGCAAGCTTCCGCGTTTTGCACAAATCGAGCAGTTGCAAGAAAGAACTTTGCCGACTTCCATTTCAACTTCGTAACGAACTTTGCCGCAGTGGCAGCCACCAGTGTGTTTCATTCATCCTCCGAGTACTCACACGCCGAAAAGGCATCGGTGCAAAGGTTAGCCACGCTCATTAAGTTATGCAATCTTCAACTCACGCCGTACAAGGCCGAGATCTTCTGTCCAATATTGTTCAAGTTTTATTCCAAATAGAGGTTCACTTCGGCGCCCCATTTCATAACCTTTGAAGAGTGCTTCGACGGCCTCGTCGAATAGTGCATGGTTAAACAGGACAACGTGAAGTAACACGACTGCAATCAATGCCGCAGACACAGGAGATTTTAATTGAGCAAGAGTGAAGGCTTGAAGTCCTATTTCCCCAGGGATAGTGGCTTCGAATCCAGTCAAAACATGCCACTGATCATGTGAGTAGCGCGACCGGTTGATGAAATAGTCGATTCGATCCGCGGATTTCACTTTGGGAAAAAAGCCAACGTCGAGACTATTCTTTTTAATGAACGAAGCGAATGCGTTGCCGAAAGAGTTTTGCGGCAATGCCGAGAGTTGGTCGATCGCGGGTAATCCAGGGTCATAGTCTTCTGCAAACAATGCGTTCGCGCCTTTTATCCTTGCGAGCTTCTCGTCGGCCTCAGTAATAAGATGAGGATTCGAGTCTTTACCATTATCTGAGAGTGTAAAGACAAGATCTGTTTTAAGTGGATCGCGAGTTAACCCAACGAGAGCAACAATGGTTTTAAGACGATATATTGCGCGCATAATCGATGCCTCCTGCAATAATTATCGTCTTGATTGCGCTTTCAAAAAACTCGCATTACCGTAGCTCCATGAAGCAAGTCGATAACCCACAGATTTCATTGAAAAAACAGCCTAAGCAGGAGCGTTCAAAACTCCTCGTATCCTCGATCTACGATGCCACAGCTCGTATTTTGGAACGCTTCGGAATCGATGGGACCACGACCAATCGCATAGCGGAGACCACTGGCATAAGCGTGGGCTCGCTCTATCAATACTTTCCGAATAAAGACTCAATCTTTACTCGGCTGATTGAACGAGTCGAAACTGATATGGATGAGTGGTGGCAAACGGAGTTGGAAAAAAACAAAGATGAGACGTTTGAAAAAGCCATAGAAAATATCACTCATGCGATGGTCGATCGTTTGATGGACAACAAGAAATTTTTAAAACCTCTGTTCCTGGAAGTACCGAGACTTAAACAAACTCAGACAATTATTAACTCTCGCCAAAAGAAAATTAGTTACTTAGTAACATTTGCGATGAAGCATATCGAAGGAATTGATCGCGCTGAACTTGAGAAACGCGTGTGGGTTCTGGGGCATGCAACAATGGGCGTATTTCAAACGTCAATTTTCGGGGAAGAAGAGTATCTGACTCGCGACGAACTCAAATCTCAACTCACAAAGTTGTCACAGAGCTTTTTGTTAAACCCCTGAGTCCAAAGTACAACGCTCACAGCCCTCTGCGGTTTCGATTTGCAAAGTCACGTGTCGGATCTGAAATTTTTGTCCCAGGCCACGAACGGTGCTTTGCAAGAATGTGTCGCCGGGATGTCCATTCGGCATCATCAAGTGTGCTGTCAAAGCGGTTTCAGTCGTGCCGATTCCCCAAATATGTAAATCGTGAACTTCAGTGACGCCCGTGAGTGAACTCAAATGTGTACGAACTTCTTCGGTGTGAATTCCCGAAGGTACGGCGTCTAACGCAAGATCGAGCGACTCGCGTAACAAACTCCATGTTCCGAAAATAATTATTAGACTCACAAGTAGGCTTACGACTGGATCAATCCACGCAAAACCGGTCGCCCAAATAATTCCGCCGGCAATAACGACGCCGAGTGAAACCATTGCGTCGGCCGCCATATGAAGATACGCGCCTCGCATGTTCAAATCCGTTTTACTACCTTTAGCAAAAAGCATTGCAGTCGAACCGTTGATTAAAATTCCAAGGCCCGCAACCGACATTACAATTGCAGTGTTGACTGGTGAAGGCTCACGTAAACGTTCAACGGCTTCCCATATGATGGCGCCGACTGCGACCATCAACAATAAAGAGTTGAACAGGGCAGCTAAGATCGAAGAACTGCGGAAACCATATGTATAGCGATCAGTCGCTTTTCGAGTCGCTAGATGTGCGGCGCCCCAGGCGATTAACAATCCGAGCACGTCACTCAAATTATGCCCAGCATCTGCCATCAACGCTAAGGAACCAGCGAGCCATCCGAACACCGCTTCGGCTACAACGAAAATGATATTGAGTGAAATACCGATCACGAACGCGCGGTTAAAACTTGAAGGAACGTGGTGATGGTGATGACCAAAGCCGTGCGAATGGCCGTCATGTTTGTGGGCATGCTTGTGATCGTGTCCATGATCTTTTCCATGATCATGGCTGCAGCCATCATGTTTATGATCGTTTGAGTTACCCATAGAAGACTTAGTCTGCCTCAGTGAGCCCTAAGCTTTCAAGCGATAACGACTTAAAACTCTCGCCTAAGAGCGTGTTAGGTACTGGTAACGACATTAAAACTTTTGAATCAAAGGACAGCGCAATTAAACGCTGAAGTTCGCTTGGATTAATCCCAAATGAGGCAAGTTCAGGGAGAGTCACACCTCGCGTGCGTTTCTCGAGGCGGTTTCCATTATTTTGCGTAATTAGAGCCGTGTGAAATATTGCGGGATATTCTTCAGCCAGTCCGGAGTCAGCAAGAAGCCACTTTTGAATTCCACGCTGCAATCGCGCTGAATCTTCTAAATCCCAAGCACGAACTAGCAACTGATAGCGCCCATCGAAATCATCAATTGCACATGCCCAATGGTAAGCAGGAACAAAATCTGATTCGTTCAAAGCCGAAAATTTTGATGGCGGAGTGCGAGCGATAATAAAATCTTGTTGTCCACTTGGATCACTCATCTTAAATCGCCATGCTAATGATTCGGACCTAAAAGAATTAAGTGAAGCATCAACCTCAACCGAGGCTCGAGCTCGGCAATGTCCAGAGTAAATTGCGTGAGACGCGTGCGGAGCCGAAGCTAAGCCAGCAAGTTCTTGTTGAACTTCTTTTCGTGAACAGTCGCACGCGTAAATTAAACCTTGAGCCGCAGCCCGCAGAAATAAAGTCCAGTGGCGCAAATGATTCGAAGATTGGTCGTAAACTCGTTCAGCCGTTACGCCAATTTCCTGCATGTCATGAAGTTGTTGATCGCGAGCACCGTCTTGCACACGCGGCTTATCTATATCTTCCATGCGAATAATCAGAGGTAACTTGTGAGTACGAGCAAAAACGTTCGCGATCCAGGCGGTGCGAAGATTGCCAACGTGAAAGCGGCCAGTTGGTGACGGCGCAAAGCGTACGCCACCAACTAAATTTTGGTTAAAATTTTGGTCGAGGAAGGAATCTGCGCCAGTCATTTAGTAGCAAAAGTGTCACAACACTTTTGAGCGAAAGCAAGTTCAACCGAATTCTGAATTCTGAATTCTGAACTCTGTACTGGATCCCGGATACTGTTAACTGTATCCGGGATCCAGTATTTTAATACCCGTTTGAATATGGTCCCTCAGGACCAATTATAATCTCGCTGCCTGGTCGATGGGGCACAGGGATATCCATTTTTTCATTTGGATTCGGGATCTTTGCTTCTGGAGCCTTCGGCTTTTGTTCAGAAGTATTTCGATTTGCATGTTGCGACTCGGGTTTGTGCTCTACTTTTTCATTTTCCATGGGTTCCCTCTGTGTCATTTGAGTTAAAATTAGTCGAAATGATCGTTGTCATCTGGTTCAGCTGGGCGATCGGATTCAATATTTCCTAAATCGATTTCGCCAACATCCGGATTACCTTTATCTAAACGGCGCGAGCTTTGATCAAAATGCTCCGTCGCGTGTTGGGTTTGGCGCCCATACTTAAACTGAGCGGCCGGGTTGTTTTTAAACTCTTCCCGCACTTTTGGATCGCTTAGCGGATCTTTTGGCCTCGATGCGTTTACGTTACTATCATCCATTGGTGAAACTCCTAGTTCTAGAGTTCTTCATTATCTGATTTTTGCATTTCTATTGGTGTGACAAGGATGTGTTGTTTCTTTGTAAGCGGCGCGATCTAATCATGAATCTATGGCGAATCAAAAGAATGTCAAAAAATCTGGCCAGAAATCGCGCCAACAATCCAAATGGTCGCGCTCGATGCAACTTCTCGGCATGACCGCGCGGGTAGCTGGGCAGGAGCTGAAACAAAAAGTGATCAACACCTGGGACGATATGCCAGAGAGTCGTTTAAAGTCACGTGTCGCTCAAGCTAAAATCATCGCTGAAAATTTGTCCCAGCTAAAAGGTGCTGCGATGAAGGCCGGCCAACTTTTAAGTTTAGATGCCGCTGATTATTTTCCACCAGAGGCGATCGAAATTCTCTCGAAACTTCAAGCCAGTGCCGAGGCAGTCGATTTCGCAGTGGTTGAAAACGTACTAAAGAAGGAACTTGGGACAAAACGTTTACAGCAATTTAAGAACATTGAATCAACTCCGGCTGCTTCTGCGAGCATTGGTCAGGTTCATAAAGCGGAGCTCGACGGCAATGAAGTCGCAATCAAAGTTCAATATCCAGGTGTAGCAGATTCGATCGATTCGGATTTGGCATTGTTAGAAAAAGTTGCTAAAAGCCTTCTGACGGTGACGGGCAGAAAAATAAATCTCTCAGAGGCCTTCGAAGAATTAAAGATCGTTCTTCACGCGGAAGCGGATTACGAAAACGAGTTACGTAATATGCAGACCTATCGTGATCTCTTGAAAGATGACCGATACATCGTGCCTAAGCCTATCCCAGAATTTTCCACCGCTCGCGTACTGACAATGAGTTGGGAAGATGGACAGAGAGTTCAGGATTGGCTAAAGACAAACCCCTCACGCGAAAGTCGTGAAGCCATCGGCAAACTCGTGCTTGAGCTTTATAATCGTGAATTTTACGAATGGGGATTTGTCCAAACCGATCCAAACTACGCGAATTTTCTTATCAGAGAAAATCCACTGCGCTTGATCGTTCTCGATTTTGGCGCAACGCTGAGCTACGACAAGAAATTCCGATCGGAGTATAAAAAACTTCTTTCAGCTCTTGGATCTCTCGATAAAACGAGAACAGTGAAGACCGCAGTCGAATGGGGGTTGCTTGATTCGCGAGAGAGTGATGAAACAAAAGATAGTTTTTTCCAAATGCTTTTGGTCGCGATGGAGCCGTTTAGAAAAGAGCTTCAGCCTTTTCGATTTTCCAACAAGGATTATGCCAAGCGCACTCGCGAAGTAAACGAACGCTTTGCGCGCTCGCTTAGATATACGGCTCCGCCTCGGCAGCTCTTTTTCCTGCATAGAAAACTCGGCGGGATTTTTACGTTGCTTAAGAAGTTAGACGTCGAATTAGATTTGATTCCATATTGGCAAGAAACCATCGGGTCCGAACTGGCTTGGTAACCCCAAAAGGTGACACGCACCTTTCTGCGACGCACTGCTGGGCAAAAAGGTGCGTGTCACCTTTTTGGGAGCTACTTTAACAAAGGGTCGAGCTTGTTGGCTCTGTCGAGAGCGGCAAGTTCCTGGTAGCCACCGATTAGCTCGTCATTAATGAAAATCTGGGGGACGGTCATCATTCCGGTTCGTTCTTTTAGCGCCTGATATTCATCGGGCTTGTCGTCCATAAATATTTCTTCGAACTGCACACCTTTTTTATTAAAAAGGTTCTTCGCAGCGACACAGTACGGACAATAGTCTTTTGAGTAGATAACGATATTAGCCATATTGAAATTATACTACGAGGGCAATGGGTTGTCCAACAACTGCGGTCGGGAGATTGGCTGAGAGATTGGCTGAGAGATCGCCAAAGTGATTACCAGAGAGGTTCGATCGGCCCGTAACCGTTAGGATTTCGTTCAAAGTGTTGAAGCGCTTAATATCTTCAAACAGCAATGCAGCGGATGGCTCCGCTTTCGCAAACGACTTCATGATTTGCTTCATGCGACCAACACTGTAACTTTCGCCGCGGTACGCGTGACTCGCACGAGCGAATTCCTCAATGAAACGAAGTTGAGAGATTTTTGAAAAGTGCGGCTTTCCACTCTTAATTTCAAGTGCGAGATCAGGGCGAGACATTAAACCCCGGCCGATCATTACGTGTTCGCAACCACTAACTGAACGGGCGCGATGGTAACCCTCGGGCGTCCAAACTTCGCCGTTAGCGATGACAGGAATTTTTAGGGATTCACGAATACGGCCGATAAATTCCCAGTGAGCAGGCGGGCGATAGCCTTCGTCGCGAGTGCGCGCATGTACGACTAGCCATGCTGCGCCGGCTTCTTGTGCCGCTTGCGCTATTTCTAGATAGAGGGATTTATCAGAAAAACCGAGACGCACTTTCGCTGACACCGTCAAATTTTCAGGTACTGATTTACGAACGGCATTCGTTACGTCAAAAATCCGACGAGGATCTTTTAAAAGAGCAGCGCCCCCGTCGTGTCGATTGACCGTTTTTGCTGGGCAGCCAAAATTCAAATCAATCCCCGGTGCGCCCAGAGATGCGGCCATCGCAGCGCTTTCAGCCATCGGCTCTATTTTTCCACCGAGAAGTTGCACAAGAACGGGAACACCAGCTCGAGTTTTACCGCCTGTTCGAAGCTCAGGGCAATATTTATGAAAAACATCGGCCGGAACTGCGCGGTCAGTGACGCGAATGAATTCGGTCACGCAAATGTCGATTCCACCAAGTTGAGTCCACAAATCGCGAACTACTGGGTCAACAACACCCTCCATGGGCGCGAGCCAAATTTGGTTTGATTGAGAACTCAAGCGCGATAGCAGACTCGTCGGCTTATCCACGGTGGGCACCCATCGCAACAAGCTTCGTGAAATGCTTCGCCTCAACCGGCTGAACCGAAAGCCGCTGGCCTTTTTGCAACAACGCGATTTCGGTTAAACTTTTTTCAGACTTGATCTCCTCAAGTGAGACAATTTTTGTAAACGCTTTTGAAAATTCCACTTCAACACAAAACCAAACTGGCTTCGCAGCGGTTGCACGCTTCTCGAAGTATTCACCTTTTTTGATGAACTGAGAGGGATCAGGAACAGCTTTGCCACTTACGCGCGCGACTCCGGCGGCACCAGGGGGCTCCGCATTCGAGTGATAAAAGATCACTTCATCGCCAATCGCCATGTCGTTCATCATGAAATTGCGCGCTTGGTAATTGCGCACGCCTTCCCAAAGCGTGTGCTTATCTCGTGCGAGGTCCTCGATTGAGTACACCTCAGGCTCAGATTTCATCAGCCAATAGCGTTTGGCCACGATTCCTCCAGTGGAACTTTTGAAGAGAGAGTGAAAGGTATAGCGAAGTCGACGCCGCATGCCAAGAACTCACTTTTTGCCGTTGGATTTGACGATGGAATTGATCAACGAAGTCAGACGACATTGCATTGACAGAGGAGGCTTAACCTATTGAAATCAGACTGACTCAAAGTACTTCAACCAAGGATTTTCGCAATGATCAGACATGGTTCATTACTCGCTCTTCTGATGGTCGTTTTTGTAAGCTTTGAAGCTCACGCCCAGTGGGTTTTCTCGCCGGCATTTTACTATGCAAGCACGACGACTAAGCCATCAAGCGGCGCATCTTCAACCTCGACTGCAACGTACATTCACGCTCGCGTTGGTTATCGTCTGACTGATCTCATTTATGTCGGCGGAATCTATGCCACGGAAAAAACAAACTGCGGCGGCACTCCTTGTGATGAGCGCACTGGCTACGGCCCGAGCATTGGCCTAATGAGTGAGAATCTCTACGGCATCCTTCATTACTACGTAAATGTAGAAGATGGATCGCCGAGTGGATCAAAGCGTGTTGAAGGTACTGGTCCACAAATTGATCTCGGATACTATTTCAAGATGAATGATACATTTGGTCTTGCACCGCAATTAACTTGGCGGTCAATCACTTGGAAAAAAATCAAAGCTGTCGGCGGAGCTGAAACTGAAGACAAGCACACCGAAAGCAATATCTTCCCGATGATCGCTCTCTTCGTGATGTTCTAAATAATGAAGGGCAAGCGAGTTCTCATCACCGGCGCAACCTCAGGAATCGGCGAGGCGACTTCGTATCGTCTTGCGGGTTTGGGTTGCGATTTGGTTCTCACTGGTCGGCGCGAACAACGTCTACGAGAAATCCAAGAGAAGCTTTCATCAAAAGTGAAAGTCGAAACGTTCGCGTTTGATATTCAGAATCGAAAAGAGTGTGAGCAGGTTTTAAAAAAAATCAGTCCAGAAAATATCGATGTGCTGATTAACAATGCCGGGCTTGCCAAGGGCGTAGAGCCACTCCCTTTAGCTAATGCGGATGACTGGGAGCAAATGCTCGACACGAATGTTTTAGGTCTTTTGAGCATGACCCGCGGGATTGTTCCAGAAATGGTTAAGAAGAAACGCGGTGACATCATTAATCTCGGTTCGGTGGCAGGTCGCTGGAGTTATCCGGGCGGGGCTGTTTACTGCGCAACGAAAGCAGCGGTCCGCGCAATCACAGAATGTTTACGAATGGATTTAATTGGCAGCGGCGTGCGAGTTACAAACATTGCGCCTGGTATGGTTGATACCGAATTTAGTGACGTGCGGTTGGGCTCAAGAGAAGCCGCACGAAAAGTTTATGAGGGAATGACGCCACTTTCGTCGCGTGATATTGCCGATGCAATCGTTTGGTGCCTTGAGCGGCCAAAGCACGTGAACGTTCAAGAGATGATTTTATTTCCGACGGACCAGGCCGGTGTCGGCTACGTCAACAGGGGAGTGTAGGATGAGTTTTCGAGTCGAGCGCGACAGCATGGGCGACATCAACGTTCCGAGTGATCGGTATTGGGGAGCGCAGACACAACGAAGCTTAAAATATTTCAAAATTGGGAACGATCAGTTTCCGAGAGAAATGGTGCGCGCTCTTGGAGTCTTGAAGAAATCCGCTGCGATCGTGAATCAAGGGCTCGGACTTCTTCCAGAAGCAAAAGCAAAATTCATTGTCCCTGCCGCAGATGAAGTTATCTCGGGAAAACTCGACGACCATTTTCCGCTAGCGATTTGGCAAACAGGCAGTGGCACGCAAACCAATATGAACGCGAACGAAGTTATCGCTAACCGTGCGCTTGAAATGATGGGCGAAAAGCTTCCGAGCAAAGCTATTCATCCAAACGATGATGTGAATAAGGCCCAGTCATCAAACGATACGTTTCCAACAGCGATGCATATCGCAGTTGCTGAGCGGATCGTGCATCATCTGATTCCAAACTTAGATAAATTGCATAAGGGCTTAGAAAAGAAGTCGAACGAGTTTAAAGACATCGTGAAAATTGGTCGTACACACTTGATGGACGCAACTCCGCTGACGTTAGGGCAGGAATTTTCTGGTTACGTAGCGCAGTTGGCTTCGGCCAAAAAACGAATTCAAAATCAACTTCCGCAAATTTATGAACTTGCCCTCGGCGGAACGGCGGTTGGCACTGGCCTTAACACCCACCCAGAATTTGCGGTAAAAGCAGCGGCACAAATCGCTAAAGAAACTGGTTTGCCATTTGTAACAGCGCCGAACAAGTTTGCAGCATTAGCGGCTCACGATGCACTCGTTGACCTAAGCGGCTCTCTCAAAGCACTGGCTTGTGCGCTAATGAAAATCGCAAACGACGTTCGAATGCTCGGCAGTGGGCCACGTTCAGGAATTGGTGAGCTTCGCCTTCCGGAGAATGAACCAGGCAGCTCAATCATGCCAGGAAAAGTGAATCCTACGCAGAGTGAAGCAATGACGATGGTCTGTGCGCAAGTCATCGGTAATGACGTCGCGGTTTCGATTGGTGGAGCAACAGGGCATTTTGAACTTAATGTGTTTAAGCCGCTTATCGTATTCAATATCCTGAATTCAATTCGTCTCATGGGTGATGCGATGAGCAGCTTCAATGAACACTGTGTTGAAGGAATTGAGGCGAACAAAAAACAAATTCAGTCGCACCTCAATAATTCGCTCATGCTGGTGACTGCACTCAATCCGCACATTGGCTACGACAATGCGGCCAAGGTTGCGAAGCACGCGCATGAGAACGGCACGACTCTGAAAGAAGCTGCGGTGAAATTAGGTCTTTTAGATGAGGCTAAGTTTGACCAGCTTGTTCGCCCCGAAGACATGCTCGGGCCCCTAAAAAAATAAGCAGAAGAAATAAGAGGACGTTTTTTGAAGGCAGATCAACTTTTTAAAGATCCGAAACTGGCATGGATGCGCGACGAAAATATTCGTCCGTATGTCTTCGTGCGACCAGAAAACAAGATCGATCGAAAAGGTCAGATGCACTCGACACTTGATTGGTTCCCTCACCCAGTCTTGTACAAAAATCCAATGGAGATGGATCAAGTCGGATTTGCCGACGAGATTTTGAATCTCGAGACGAAAGCTTTTGGTCCGAGCAATATGGCGATGCCGCGCTGGGTATTTTACGATTGCGCAATCGTTCCTGGATTTGTTGCAGGCTTCGCAGCTCGAACATCCTCGCTTTCACGCGAAATTCGCGAAGCAATAGGCGTGGATGAGTCAGAGGAGTGGGCGCCACTATCGCTGTTTATCATCATTCCAACCATGTCTAAGGACGGCGAGTGGGTCGCCCATAATCTGTGCTCAGTAAACTCAATCCTGCCAAAGGATAAGCAGTTTTATGGGATCGGGTTTATCTCCAAAGCATTCGGACTGTGGTATGCGAACGTTAAAACCTGTTGCGGAATGACTCAGTGGGGCAGCCCATCCGTTCGGCTGCACTCTCATTATGGCGATTTTGAAATTTTGACGGCCTACACTCCGGTCCACACGCATGCGCGTACTGTCACCTACCGTCTGTTAGTCGACGTGAATGTGTGGCCCGAATTCTTCACTAAAAAAGAGCGCAAAGGGTTCGTTGAACGTTATGTTCATGCCGGTTTTGAGGTCGATCCGAAGGATGAGGCAAGCCTAATTTCGTTTCAGCGCCGAATTGAGAAGGGCGAAGGCCCATTTTTCCTAGATGGGCAAGAGACTCGCATCAAAGAACTCAATGACTCGTTGAAGGTTTACCGGCGCCGATAGACAAACCAAATTCATACCGTCTAAAAGTCTTGTTGCTAAAGGTCGTGTTGTGCTGCGTTCTGCATAGCCACGTAAGTAGCGGTTCTGATAAGCTTTTGCTCTATGACTGAAATATTAAAAGAGCTTCCTGCAGTAGCCCGTAATATTAATCTTCCGTGCAAAAAATGTGGCGTCGATCGCTACTTCGTAGTTGTCGCACACACGACTCCCACGAGCGCAAAAGTTAAGTGCGAAGTTTGCGGCGCACAGAAGACGTTCAAGCTCGGCGCTGCTGAGAAA
Organism: Bdellovibrionales bacterium; assembly: GCA_031416685.1. GTDB lineage: Bacteria > Bdellovibrionota > Bdellovibrionia > Bdellovibrionales > JAMPXM01 > JANOUF01. The sequence continues at coordinate 3,345 of JANOUF010000299.1, read as the reverse complement.
AAAGCGAAAACTCCTGGCGTTGGCCGTGGCAATACTCTCAAAGAAAAAGCGATTGCTAAGCGCGCTGCTGAATACAATGCCTTGTTCGCAGATCTAAAAAAACAAATCGGCATGGACAACATTCAGCCGTATGAGATGAAAAAGAAATACGGAATGGCATCTGCAGTGAAGCATCCAAAATTCGGAATGGGTTTTGTGACTGGCGTCACTGCAGACAAAATTGAAGTAGCATTTGAAGATGGCGCACGGTCTCTCGTTCACAACCGCACTTAAATATGCCAGTTAAACAGACCAACTAAGCGGCTTTCATCCACAACCGAGCAGCGACTAGAACTAAGAACACAGCAAAGGCGCGTGAAAGCGTCTTTGCGTCGAGCGCGAGGCTGATTTTTGCGCCGATGAGTGCGCCGAAAAACATCCCCAGCGAAATTATAAGTCCGATCTTAATGTTGCCAGAGGTGATTACGCCCGCGCGGTAGTACTCCCGTACACCTAAAATCCCTACGGGGAGTAGCATTGCAATAAGTGAGGTCGCTGTTGCAGTTTTCAGGGTGAAGCCAAGCAAAAAAATCAAAAGTGGAACGATTACGATTCCGCCGCCGATGCCGAACATCCCTGAGCAAACGCCTGCGATGATCCCAATTGCTGCCGCCGCTAAAACCGTCATCATAGATTGAATTCTCTCTCCAAAAACAATGAACAAAATATTCAAGGGAGGTTTAGATCTATCGCAAAAAAAGCGCCTTTGGTAGGGTGATTGCTCCCATGAGCGCACATTGGACAGCTGGCCTAAATCCCGAACAACAAGAAGCGGTACTTCATTCAGAAGGTCCGCTCTTAATTCTTGCGGGTGCAGGCTCCGGCAAAACGACTGTCTTGGTGGCGCGAACAGGTCACATTCTTGAAACTCAAGGCGTCCAAGCAAACCAAATCTGCGTTTTGACCTTCACCAATAAAGCCGCACGCGAACTTAAGCACCGTGTGAAAGCAAAAATCGGCCCTGCAGCTGAATCGCTATGGACCGGCACGTTCCACTCTTTTGGTCTAAGAATTCTTCGTCGATTTCATCATGAGGCAGGATTGCCATCCTCATTTGGCGTGATTGATCAAGGCGACGCTGAATCGATCGCGAAAGAACTTCTTGGAAATATTAAAAACACCGCCAAAGACGCTTTCAAACCGGATCGCTTAATCTCGATCATGAATTCATGGCGCGAGACAGGCCGTAGAAAAGCCGCGAATCCGGCTGATGAGTACGAAGTGATGGCGGAAGTTTGCCTACCAAAGTATCTCAAACGTCTTGATACTTTGGGTGTTGTTGATTTTGAGGGGTTGCTTCTTAAGCCGCTGGAGCTTTTCAAAAACAATCCAGAAATTCTTCGCACCGTTCAACAGCAATTTAAGTACGTGATGGTCGATGAGTTCCAAGACACGAACAAAACTCAGTTTAAACTCGTGCAAGCGCTCGTGATGGAACACGGAAACATTGGTGTCGTCGGTGATGACGATCAATCGATATACGGTTGGCGTGGAGCGGAAGTCCGTAACATTCTCGATTTTCCCAAGCATTTCAGCGGCTGCCAAGTTATCCGTTTGGAGAGAAACTATCGGTCAACGCCAGCAATTTTGAGTGTCGCTAACAACGTCATTGAGAAAAACAAGCAACGACACGGAAAAGTTCTAAAGCCGAATCCTGATATGGCGGCGGGACATAAACCAGAAGTTTTCGTTTACGAAAACGATGATCTTGAAGTTGAAGAAACAATTCGACACATTAACTACTTCAAAGAGCACGGCTATACATACAGCGATATTGCGATTCTTTATCGCTCAAATGGCCAAGGTGGTTTGGTCGAGGGCCAACTTCGTCAGAATCAGATTCCATATTCAATTACTGGCGGCCAAGGCTTCTTTGATCGCAAAGAGACGAAGGACGTTCTTGCGTATATGCGAACAGCGCTTTCGTTTGAGGCGGGACTAAAATCAGGGCGCATGTCGATGGATGAAGTCGCGTTTCGTAGAATTCTGAACACACCTCCGCGAGGCATCGGCGAAACGACGGTTGAGAAACTTGAAGAGCATTCGAAAATGAAAGCTGCGGCAGGTGGAATGCTAGGCAAGACTCCAAAGAATGGCGGGATTGTCGTTGCAGCTCGTGATTGGCGAGCAGCAGGGGTGCAAGAAAAAATTGGTCAGAGCCTTGAAGAATTCTTTATTTTTCTAGCGAATTTGCCGGGAGAAATTTTAGGTGAAGCGCCTGGATCAGATAAATCTCTGACCGCAGGTGTACGCCTCATGCGTGTTTTCGATAAACTTGGGTACCGCGATTACATTCGGCAGACGACGAAAGATCCGCAAGGTGCAGAGAAGCGTTGGATGATCATCGATATCATGGGCCGCGTCCTTGACGCGTTTCTCGCGCGATCAGGATTGAACCGACAAGGGTTGCGGGAATTCCTCGATTCTATGGAGCTTCGTGATACCGAGGACGACGACAAGGATAAGCAACCAAAGGTTCAACTGCTGACACTTCATGCGTGCAAGGGACTTGAGTTTAAGGCGGTTCTTCTAATGGGTGTTGAGGAAGATCTCCTTCCGCATCGCTCACTCGGTGGAGATGTTTCGGAAGAACGTCGGCTCTTTTACGTTGGTGTTACTCGTGCAAAAGAACGTCTAATTCTCACTCGTGCTCGCACCAGAAAACGTTTCGGTCGCCTCCAGCCAGTTGCTGCATCTCGGTTTTTAGAAGAAATTAAGCCTGATCTCCTCGTGAAGTTTGAAACGGGATACCGTCCTGTCGGTGAGGAACAACGTAAAGGCCTACTCAGCGATTTGTTAAAAAAGCTTGAGACGAATATCGTCACGCAAAGAGTTGAGAAATAAACGTGAGCGTAAGCGAAACTATCCAAGAAAAATTAAAGAAGGCGTTTGAACCCACTTTCCTTGAACTACTCAATGAAAGTCATATGCATTCAGTTCCGAAGAATTCAGAAACGCATTTTCGTTTGCTTTTAGTTTCTGCGAAATTTGTGGGTCAAAGTCGTGTGCAACGCAGTCGTCTAGTTTACGATTGTCTTAAAGAGGAACTCGCTAATGGAGTTCATGCACTCGCGCAGCGCACGTATACGCCGGAAGAATGGGCGCAGATGAACGAAACAGTCGATATGTCATCGCCACCATGTTTGGGCGGCAGCAACGAAGACGATAAGAGTTGATGACAGGCATGCGCGTATCAGGTGTCGACAGAGGTGGGGTTGGACGTTGGCCCTCAACTAATTGGTTTAACTAAGCTTAATCGAAGCGCTGTACGATCCCTTGCGCAAGTGATGTAAAAGTGTTACACTG